>JAHLFF010000033.1 GCA_018883945.1 Candidatus Acinetobacter avistercoris | reverse complement strand
ATTTTGGCTTTGAAGTAAGGTACAACAAGAGTTATACCGAGCGAACCAATACTAAAAACCCCAGCAGGATGCCGGGGTTTTTTCTTTTCTAAACATCTGGGGTGATTGATTAAATGGTCATCTAAAATCATGATATACGCTGAATTATCAGGAGACTTTCCCTTGGGAGATTCTAGGCAGCCAACTTATAAAAGTCTTCGGCCATTTGATTTGGTGTCTTAAAACCCAAACCCTTTTGAATTCTTCGATGATTATAAAATAACTCAATGTATTTTATAATATCTGCTTTGGCTTCTTCTCTGGTTTGATAGTTGTAATGATGCACTAACTCATTTTTCAGTATTCCCCAAAAGCTTTCAATCGGTGCATTATCGTAACAGTCTCCGCGCTTGCTCATTGAACCTTGAAAACCATATTGCTCAAGTATATTTCGATATTCATGGCTGCAATATTGACTTCCTCTGTCTGAATGCACAATCAGTTCTTTGGTCGGTTTTTGATTGTGAATAGACATATTTAGCGCATTACAAACAAGCCGTGCTGTCATGCGCTCATTTAAGCTATAGCCAACCACTTGCTTCGTGTAAAGGTCTTTTACCGCTGCTAAATACAGCCATCCTTCAACAGTCCATATGTACGTAATATCACTTGACCATGCTTGATTTGGTCTAGTCATTGAGAATTGTTGCTCCAGCAGGTTTTCATAGATCGCTCGATTATGGTCACTATTCGTAGTCCTTTTAAAACGCTTGTGTCGCTTACAATACAGGTGGTTCAGCGCTTTTATCTGACGTACAGCGTACATACTCATTTTTATACCCTGAGCTTGTAAGTATTTGGTTAATCGAATATAACCATAGCTCTGCCTTGTCTCCTCATGGGCTATTTTCACCAATATCGTCTGTTGATTTCGTTGAATCGTTCTTTTGCTCACGCCTCTCTTGAGCCAATCATAAAAACATGAAACTGAAACATGAAGTAATCGAGCCATTAAGGTAATTGGAAAAGAATATCTTTTTTGTTTCATATAGGCGTACCTTACTGACTTTCTTTGGCAAAGTACGCTGCTGCCTTTTTTAAAAATTCACGTTCCATTTCAGCTATTTTGAGCTGTTGTTTGAGTTTTTTATTTTCTTCGAGTAGAGCGTTTAGATCAGGTGAATACTGTTTTGTACCTGCTAAAGTTCCAGCCTTTGCTTTGGTATTCCAATTTGAAAGAGTTTGCATTGAAATGCTAAGTTGTCTAGCTGTTTCCGAGACATTGCCTTGATTGGCTTCAATTAATTTGATGGCTTCAGCTTTAAATTCTGTGGTGTAAGTCTTGTGTTTCTTGCTCATGGTAAACTCCTGATGAGTGTGTTTAGTTTACCAAGTTAAAACCTCCTGTTTTTTCAGCACACATCAAAAACGTTACGCTTTTTAATATCGTAGAGTGCAAAGTTAGCTTTGATACGGTCATTTAACTCATATTTCGCGCCAACTTCATAAGACTTGGCTTGTTCAGGTTGAACATCAGAGTTAATGACAGCATCGCCACCCAAAGGTGCAATAGAAGAAGACGGTTTAAGTGACTCGGTATAGCTACCATAGAATGAAAGCTGGTCATTCCATTTATAAACTAAACCTGCATGTGGGAGCCAAGCATCATCATTGGTGTTAGTATTTTCTTTAAACGGTCTGCCACGTCCAGCAGTTTGCTGATAGTTCAGGTAACGTCCACCCAGTACAGCAATCCATTTTTCATTTAAGTGAATTGCATCTTGTACATAAAAACCGTAGGTATGCAGTTTATCGGTTTGGTCACTATCTGATGCCACAACATTTTGAGATGGCTCGACAGTTCCAAAACTTGGATTTAAATAATCTAAAGTTGAGGTATTGCCACGAACCATATCTGGACGGAAATACTTACGGTATTCAATATCTGAACCGAATTGAATGTCATGCTTTAAACCAAACAAATTGGTTGAACCATTGATGTAAGCTTGAGCATTACTATCTATACTTTCTGCATTTAAGGTCGCATCGGTACGGCGTGTTACGGTGTGTTTAGTTGTATCTAATTTGGTCACACGTAACTGGTTGGCATCATAAGTTTCATAGTTGTAGGTATAACCAAAGTGAGCCGACCAATTATCATTAATTTGGTGATCTACCAACAATTGCGCCAAATGATCGTCACCTTTCATTTGGTTAAACGCTTCATCTAGACGTTGGTATTTAGAGATGGGTAGGGCTTTATTGGTTTTCGGGTCAAAAACGGTAGAGCGGTCAAAAGGTACATCAAAGTGACGGTATTGATAGCTCAGGTTCACTTTAGTTTGACCATTATCCCATGCTAAAGATGGAGCAATTAAGGTCTGTTTAAGGTTACCAAAATTACGCCAATAGTCTGCATCAGAATGATCGGCAATAAAGCGATAGGCAAAGTTACTGTCACCAATTGCGCCTGTGGTATCTATGCTTGCACCTAAGCCATTTTTGCCTGCTGCAAAGCTTGAGCCGTAAACGGAAAGTTCAGTTTTCTGAGTCGTCTCAGGTTTTTTTGTAATGACATTGACTACACCACCTGGGTCCATAATGCCATAGAGCAATGAAGATGGGCCTTTTAAAACTTCGACTTGTTCAACTGCCGCATTCATGGTTCGGCCTTGTACAATTGGCATACCATTTACGGTAATTGAACCGTCACGGTTATCACCAAAGCCGCGTTTCATTACGGTGTCTTGCGTACCACCTAAAGTATTACCTTGCGTAATGCCGCTGACTTGGGTCAGTGCATTGTCCAAGTTTGCAGGCAAATAATCTTTCATGTATTGATTAGATACAACGTTTACGGTTTGCGGGCTTTCTAAATTTTTTTGTTTGCCTCTAAGCGTCGACGCCGTTTGTGTTGCGATATAACTTGAGTCTGTTTCAACCTGAACTATAATCGTTTCTAGTTGTGCTGGTTGAATCGCGGTTGCTTCTGCCCAAGACATCATCGGGATGAGGGATAAAAGTAAGGGGCTACTATGTTTTAAAATTTCAACAGTAATTAAATTTTTACGCGGGGAGAAAGCAAACATAAGTATACCTAAGTGATATAAAAATCGTGAAAGGCTAAAAAAAGAGCGAATATTCAAGCGAACAAACAGGAGTGCTGACTAGACTCAAAAAAAGTGTGTAAAGTATATATAAATGAGACTCATTTGCAATGGTTTGCAGGCAATAAAGCCGATGGAAAAATTAATAATAATTTAACTTTTTAATTAGATTATCTTTTATGCTTGGCCACTCTTCATCAATAATACTGAATCTGACTGAATTCCTTTTTCTCCCATTAGGCATGATTCGCTCATTTCTTACCACACCTTCTTTCTGGGCACCGAGTCTTAAAATCGCATTCTGGGATTTTTCATTAAGTACATCTATTGTGAACTGAACTCTAATGCAATTTAGCTCTTCAAAGGCATATTGAAGCAATAAATATTTTGCCTCGGTATTGAGATGATCAAAAACGAGCAGATGATTTAGTGAAACGGAATTTTAGTGCTGATCATCCAGATCAGCTATGGGTCGCTGACTTTACGTATATTCAAACCAATTCTGGCTGGGTTTATACCGCATTTATTATTGATGTGTTCTCACGAGCAATTGTTGGATGGAAAGTATCAACACGCATGAATACAGATATGGTACTCGATGCATTAGAACAAGCTTTGCATGATCGAGGTATGCCTAAGAATGTGATTCATCATTCAGATAGAGG
>JAHLFF010000032.1 GCA_018883945.1 Candidatus Acinetobacter avistercoris | reverse complement strand
CAGCGTCAGATGTGTATAAGAGACAGACTTTATTGAACGTGGCTGGCGTGCACAAGTACGTACCGGTAATCTCATTACGGGACAAAACTATATTGCTTTCGATTTGTTCCCTAAAGCGAAATATGCAACTTTAACCATGAATGCGAATGGCGTGGTAGAGGTTCCGACCACCCCAACTGAGTTGAAAGGTTTGCAGGCGCAAGTTTCTAAAATCGCGGATAATGTCACTAAATTCCCGTTAGTCGAAATTGGTCAAGATGTGCGTAAGACCTTGAGCACTTTAAATACGACAGTTCAGTCGACAAAAAAATTAGTTGATCAATTGGATGGTCAGGTTGCACCTAATTTACAAGCGACTTTAAACGATGTTCGTAAAACGGTTCAATCTTCTGAAACATTGTTGTCGAGTGATGCTCCAGTCCAGCAGGATTTAAGAAGAGCGTTGCAACAAGTCACTCGTGCGGCAGCATCTTTACAATTAATGGCTGATCAAATTGAACAGCATCCTGAATCTTTGATTCGTGGAAAAACGTCAGAGCCGAAAAAAAATGATAACTAAACGTATGATTGAATCTGGAAAATATCATCAGCTAAACCATCTGAAAATGATCAGTGTAAGCCTCATTATGATGCTGGCTATTACGGGATGTTCTGGGTCTAAAGAGCCCAACTATTACTCACTGTCACCACGCGTAACGCCTTCCGTCGGTTCGACGAGTATCCGTGTAATCGAAGTGATGCCAGTGGGTTTGGCAGATCGATTAAACAGGATACCCATTGTCGTTCAAGACTCATCTGGGCGTTCAAATGTATTAAGTGAACAGCGTTGGACATCGACTTTGTCAGCAGAGTTAAGAGATGGTTTATCTGCAGGACTACAACAGAAACTAGGCGCAGTAGATCGCTACAACAGCGGTATGACGGGCGGTAAACCCGCATATCGAATAGCCACTGATTTTTCTCAATTTGATATTATTGAGCAATCTGCGCAAGAACAGGCGCAAGGCGCTAAGCATGCCATTCATGTTGCAGTGGCATGGACGATTAAATATACCGATCCGAATAAGCCGCTTGTGAATAGCAAAAATACTCAGCTTGCTTTAACAACAGGACAATTAAGTTGTCGCATGACATTTAAACAGCCCGTCATGTCAAATCAGGGACAAATGATTGATGCCGTGAACACCTCAAGAATGTCGCTTGAAAAAGTGATTGATGCGGTGGCTGCATCTGTTATTGCCGTGGAAAGTAATAGAAAGTTGAGTAGATCTGATCTGACGTGTGGTTAACAAATGCTGATATAAATAAAGGCCTAAATTTAGGCCTTTATTTTGATCTGGATTCAAGAATTTAAAAAAAATATGAGCTCTCTTATATAAATCATTTTTACTCTCCAAATTAAGAATGAGTATTCCCTCATCTTAGCTTTCTCTGAGAAGGCGAAGATATTTAATCTCTGTTGCACTTCATTTAAGAATCTAAGATATATAAAAACTCTTTTAGAACTGCTTAATCAATCATTTTAATCAATCGCTTTAAATTCAAAAAAATAATCACGAATAAAACTGTCTGAAAACATTCATTAACCTGAGGTTAAGAGATGGCACTTCTGGTTGATTGATCTCAGTCTAAGAAAAGGCTTTGATAGATGAAGATCAAAAAATACAGAATTAGGACAAATAACATGGATAGTTCAGTTCCGAACATAGAACGTAAATGGAATACACGTCGCAATGCGAAACAGCTAAAAGTAGAAATGGTCAGCAAATACGCTGATGGCGTGGTTATTCCAACGCAAGATATTGTCAAAGTTTTAGAGACATTAATTAGTGCAGGTGACCGCGTTGTTTTAGAGGGAAATAATCAAAAACAAGCTGATTTCCTTTCTCGTTCTTTGGCGCAGACCAATCCTGATATTTTACATGATCTACATCTGATTATGCCGAGTGTAGGACGCCCTGAACATCTCGATTTATTTGAAAAAGGCATCGCTCGTAAACTTGATTTCTCTTTTGCGGGCACACAAAGTTTGCGCATTAGCCAACTTGTTGAAGATGGCTTACTCGAAATTGGCGCCATTCACACTTACATTGAACTGTATTCACGCTTATTGGTCGATTTAATTCCAAATGTCGTACTCTCAGCAGGCTTTATGGCCGATCGTGAGGGTAATATTTATACTGGCGCAAGTACAGAGGACACTCCAGCACTGATTGAACCTGCGGCGTTTAGTGACGGTATTGTGATTGTGCAAGTGAATGAGTTGGTGGATGACGTTAAAGATTTACCGCGAGTTGATATTCCAGCATCTTGGGTCGATTTTGTGGTTGTCGCAGACAAGCCTTTTTATATTGAACCATTATTTACACGTGACCCCAAACATATCAAACCTGTTCATATCTTAATGGCCATGATGGCGATTCGAGGGATTTATGAACGTCATCATGTGCAATCACTCAATCATGGTATTGGCTTTAATACCGCCGCAATTGAACTGATTTTACCGACATATGGTGAATCCCTAGGTTTGAAAGGAAAAATTTGCACAAATTGGACACTCAATCCACATCCGACTTTAATTCCTGCGATTGAAACGGGCTGGGTAAAAAGCGTCCATTGTTTTGGTACTGAATTGGGCATGGAGAAATATGTTGCTGCAAGACCAGACATATTTTTTACAGGCCGTGATGGATCACTCCGATCTAACCGAATGATGTGTCAGCTTGCGGGTCAATATGCAGTCGATTTATTTATCGGTGCAACCTTACAAGTCGATGGCAGTGGTCATTCTTCAACGGTGACTAAAGGACGTTTAGCTGGCTTTGGTGGTGCACCGAATATGGGGCATGATCCGCGTGGCCGACGTCATGCTACACCTGCTTGGCTGGATATGCGCCCCGAAGGGGCAACTGAAACGGATACTTATCTCGCACGCGGTAAAAAGTTAGTTGTGCAAATGGTGGAAACTTTTCAGGAAGGTGGAAAGCCAACTTTTGTACACACACTTGATGCCGTAGAGGTTGCAAAAAAGGCAGGTATGCCACTCGCACCGATTATGATTTATGGTGATGATGTTACACATCTTTTAACCGAAGAAGGTATCGCGTATTTGTATAAAGCCAGAAGTTTAGAAGAACGTCAGGCAATGATTGCTGCGGTTGCAGGTGTGACCGAAATTGGCTTAAACCATGATCCTAAAACCACAGAGCGTTTACGTCGCGAAGGATTAGTGGTGTTCCCAGAAGACCTCGGAATTCGTCGTACAGATGCAACACGTGAATTACTGGCGGCAAAAAATATTGCAGATCTTGTGACATGGTCAGATGGGCTGTATCAGCCGCCTGCAAAATTTAGGAGCTGGTAATGAATGCTTATGTTCAACCTGACTTCACTCAACAGTGTGTGGTGCTTGCAGACTTTGCAGTAGATGCTTTGATTGCAGAAGTGAATCTAACACCCAAGCCTGCATTGGTAGATCAGCGTGGAAGTGGCGCACATGATGATTTAACACTGGCGTTAATGCAGCGTTCTGCGCACAGTTTGAAGCCTATGTTTTTAAAAATGGCACAAGCCGCTTTTCAACATCGAATGTGTTCATTGGCTTTGCGTGAAGCGATAGGTGAAATTGGTCGTGCAGGCGAAACGGTTATGCTCGAAACGACAGGGGGTGTGAATACCCATCGCGGTGCAATTTGGGCACTAGGTTTGATGGTTACAGCTGCCGCGTTGAAGAGTTTGACTGCGAAATCAGTGCATGCGATTGAACTGTGTAAATTAGCGGGGGAAATAGCCAAACTTGAAGATCGATTTATTCCTCAGCAGGCCTTAAGCCACGGACAATACATACAGAAAAAACTCGGAATAAACGGGGCAAAATTTCAGGCTCAGCAAGGTTTTCCAGCCATTACTCATTTTGGTTTGCCGACGTTGCATAAAAGCCGAAAGATACAGGGTAATGAAACAAATGCGCGAATCGATGCTTTGCTCGCGATGATGACGACTTTAGATGATACCTGTGTTTTATATCGTTCAGGAGAGGCAGGTTTAGCTCGAATGCAACAAGGTGCTCAAGCGGTGTTAGACCTTGGCGGTTATTCAACAGTGGCTGGAAAGCTTTACTTTCATGTCTTTGAACAAGATCTTTTAGAACGAAGAGCATCGCCGGGTGGAGTCGCAGATTTACTCGCAGCAACATTATTTATCGATCGTGTTGAGCAGTTTAATTTTAAGAATAAATAGGAAATAAGGTAATGGAAATACTGAATTTTGAATTTTCGGCTGGAAGCAGCCCCACAAAAAATGCGTTGGTTGGTTGTGTTGGTTCTGGCGATTTAGAAATTTTGATGCAGCCGAGTCAGACAGGGAAAATGTCGATTCAAGTGGTGACTTCTGTAAATGGTAGCTCACAACGCTGGGAAAAATTATTTGAGCGTATGTTTGCAGAACAAACACCGCCTGCGGTTCATATTGATATACATGACTTTGGTGCAACGCCGGGCGTCGTTCGCCTACGTCTAGAGCAAGCATTTGAGGAGGTGAACTGTGGCTAATATCCAAGCATTACTTAAGAAACAAAGTTTTATTGAGCTAAGTGCCAGAGATCGTGTCAAAGCATTATTAGATGACACCAGCTTTCGTGAGCTTTTAGATCCATTTGCTCGGATCATGTCACCTTGGTTGCCGAAGCAAAATATTGTGCCTCAAGCAGATGATGGTGTGGTGATTGCCAAAGGAACAATTCAGCAAAAACCAGTGGTTATTATATCAATTGAAGGTCTTTTCCAGGGGGGAAGTCTCGGTGAAGTGGGTGGTGCAAAAATAGCAGGCGCTTTAGAATTGGCCGCTGAAGACAACCGTCAGGGAATTCCAACAGCAGCAATTTTACTGCTTGAAACAGGTGGTGTCCGTTTACAAGAAGCAAATTTAGGATTGGCAGCTATTGCAGAAATACAATCAGCGATTGTTGATTTGAGACAATATCAGCCAGTGGTTGCTGTGATTGCTGGCAGTGTCGGATGTTTTGGTGGCATGTCGATTGCCGCAGCTTTATGCAGTTATTTAATCATGACCCAAGAAGGCCGTTTAGGTCTTAATGGTCCGCAAGTGATTGAACAAGAAGCTGGTGTTCAAGAATATGACTCGAAGGATCGCCCGTTTATTTGGAGTGTAACCGGAGGGCAACAGCGTGCTGCAAGCGGCTTGGTCGATGCCTATGTTGAAGATGATCGTCAGCACATTAAACAGCAAGTTTTGCAATTTTTAAACCAAGGTGTGCCAACTTTGCATCGCAGTTCAAATTATGATTTTTACTTGAATCATTTAAAAGCGGTGAACACTACAGAACAAGCAACGCCGCTACAAGTGAGCGCTTTATATCAAGGAGAACAAGCATGAATATGGATATACCAGCAGAGAATGAAATTTCAATGCGCGGTCAACATTGGTTTAAAGCACTCACGACTGATTTTAACCAAATAGGCGAATATACGGAATCCGTTTGGGTTGCGGATGGTCGGATATCACAACAATCTGTGCGTATTATTGCTGTTGTTCCGCATCCACATAATCTTTATCCACGTGCTCAAAATGGCGAAGTAGGCTTGTTAGAAGGTTGGGCACTGGCCAAAGCTGTAGATGTTGTGATTCAAGCAGATCAGGACAGTGATCAAAAACGCGCAATTTTATGCATTGTTGATGTACCCAGTCAGGCTTATGGTCGTCGTGAAGAATTGTTTGGTATTCATCAAGCACTTGCAGGTGCAGTCGATAGTTATGCTCGAGCACGTTTAGCGGGTCATCCTATTATCAGTTTATTGGTGGGTAAGTCGATGTCAGGCGCATTCTTGGCTCATGGCTATCAGGCAAATCGAATTTTTGCGTTGAACGATGATGGCGTTATGGTGCATGCGATGGGTAAAGAGTCCGCAGCTCGTGTGACATTACGGACGGTAGATGAGTTAGAAAAACTGGCGGCAAGTATTCCCCCAATGGCCTACGACATAGAAAGCTATGCGACATTAGGTTTGTTGTCTGGAATTTTAGAGGTCAGTAATCCCGAACAGCCGACTGCCGAAGATATCACTGTGATTCAGGACGTATTTTTAAATGCAGTGAAAGATATTCAAAACCTAGGATCAACAGGACTTGAACATCGCTTAAATGGTGAAAACCGAAAAGCATCAAAGCGTGTACGTGAACTATTGCGTGAGCAATGGTAATGCACATGCATCTTCAAGCACATGATTTGTTATGGGGCATGACGCTTGATTTTTTAACCAAAGATGCACCTGACTGGGTTAAGAATACGGTGAGACAAGGACATCCTGTCGTTGTACGACGGGCATTAACAAACGCAACCGAGGTTGCCGTCGGCATACGAGGTGGAGCAAGAAATGAACGTTATGCGGCGCTCATGCCTATCGCAGCGATTACCAAACAGTTAAAACCAGAGGCATTAACTGCTGTGAATCTACAAGATTTTCCTCATTTGATGACGCAACTACAGGAGATTCAAAAGATTTTAAATCAGGGAAATTGGATCTGGGGTTATACAGGCAGTGTTGGATTTGAGTTGGCTACACATCTTAAAACGGTAACTCAAAACAGTGATATTGATCTTTTAATTCGAACAGATGAATTTTTGCTGAAGGATAAGGCTCAACTACTTATACAGCAGCTTAAACAAACGCAATTAAAACTGGATGTGCAACTGCAAACACCTAATGGTGGAGTTGCACTGAAAGAATGGGCAAGGACGACAGGCAAGGTTTTACTAAAACGAAATGATGGTGCCGTTTTAGTGAATGATCCTTGGAAGTAAAGGATTGACAGTATGAGTTCAATTTGGGTTTATCCAGGACAAGGCGCGCAAAAGGTCAATATGCTGCATGACTTACCGCAAACGGTATTGGTGCGGCAATATCTTGAACAGGCAGCAGATATCCTTAAGCAAGATGTAGGGTTGCTGGATCAACCCGAAGCGCTGAAATCGACCTATGCAGTACAACTGTGTTTGTTTATTTCAGGTGTGGTGAGCTCTTCGTTAATGTCTGAACAAGGCGTTCAACCCGATTACGTGGCTGGATTATCAATTGGGGCTTGGGCTGCGGCGACCGTAGCAGGAGTATTGAGTTTTGAAGATGGACTCAAACTTGTGGCGATTCGCGGTCGTTTAATGCAAGAAGCCTATCCATCAAATTATGGAATGACGGCTTTAATCGGCACACATCAATCTGAGGTGGAAGCTTGGGTTGAGCCGATTTATCAGCAAAATCAAGATGTATTTATTGCCAATCTCAATTCGGCAAGTCAGATCGTCATCTCAGGATCAAATGAATCAATGAAACTTGTTGCTGAAAAAGCGCAAGCGAATGGTGTTATGGCCAAGCGTCTAGAGGTGAGTGTGCCATCACATTGTGCATTACTTGATGTTCAAGCACGACAATTGGCTGAACACATAAAAGGAGTCAAGCAACATCAACCGAAACTACGTTATTTAAGTGGGACAACCGCTCGTTTACTCATGAAGAAAGAGCAAATTATTGAAGACATCAGTTTCAATATGTGCCGCATGATTGATTGGGAAAGTACGATTCAATCCGCTTGGGAGCGAGGTGTGCGGTTACAGATTGAGCATTTACCAGGGACAGTGCTAACAGGCTTAGCACGTCAGACATTTAAAGAAGGAACGGTGCTGTCTTTTCAAGGAACACGTTTGGACAGTCTAATTGGGGCTATGCATAAAGAAAGTACCAGATCACAAAATGCATAAATAAATTTAAAGACAATCATTATCCAAGGATATGAGGAATTAACAATGATTATATATGGAACAGCACTCTTAGCGATTTGCCATTTATTGGGAGATTATTTCGGTAATAGCCTCGGCATGATACTCGGTGTCAAAGCCAACGTCGGTGGCGTAGCCATCTCAATGATTTTACTTATTTTGTCAAAAGAGATTTTGGCTAAAAAAGGATATTTACCAAAAAGCACTCAATTTGGTGTGTTGTATTGGTCAGGAATGTACATCCCCATCGTTGTCGCTATGTCAGCTGGACAGAATGTCGTGGCAGCATTATCTGGTGGAATGTTAGGACTGATTGTTTCTATTACTTCATTAGTCGGTACGGTACTCGTGATTCGCTATTTAAATAAAAAGAATGGTGATTATGACGTTTATGAGTGGCCAACTGAACCAGATCAGAAAGTTGATCAAGTCGAAAAAGTCTAATTGAAATTAAAAAAATAATTTAAGGATTAAAAGGAATTAAGTAATGGAAGCTTTAATTGTAGTACTCACTAAAAATGCACTGGTCACAGCACTCGCAGTGACAGGTCTGATGATGTTTGTTTCTCACTTACTGTCTAAGTACTTGACGAAAGGTAAGCTGCAAAGCTCAGCAATTGCAATTACCTTGGGTCTAGTGGTGGCTTATTTTGCAGGGGTATATACCGAAGGAACCAAAGGCATTTCAGACATTGCTATTTTTTCAGGATTTGCATTGCTTGGCGGTGCCATGATTCGCGATTTAGCCATTGCATCTACAGCATTTGAAGTGGATGTCAAAGAGGTTAAGAAAGCTGGGAAAGTGGGTTTGATTGCTTTAACACTCGGTTGTATTGTGCCTTTTGTGATAGGTGCAATGACTGCATGGTTCATGGGTTATAAAGATCCAGTCTCTATGACCACGATTGGTGCTGGAGCAATGACCTATATTGTGGGTCCAATTACAGGGACTGCGATTGGTGCTTCTTCTGATGTCATTGCACTTTCAATTGCGATTGGATTGATTAAGTCAGTATTCTTTATGGTTGGAACGCCGTTACTGGCGAAGTTTATGTATTTGAAAAGCCCACAATCCGCGATGGTATTTGGTGGTTTGGCGGGAACAACGAGTGGAACTGCTGCGGGCCTAGCAGGAACAGATGTGCGTTTAGTACCTTATGGAGCATTGGTTGCAACGTTCTATACAGGACTCGGATGTTTATTAGGACCTTCAGTATTCTTTTTGACTGTAAATGCTATTTTTGGTTAAGCATATATAGGCTAAAACGTGTATGGACAATTTATGAAACTCAAGTAAATTGTCCAAATTTTATTTTATATTTCTTGAAAACATACGACATTCGGCAATAAACGCCAGCAAATTTGGATCACGTTCCTTACGCTTTAAGAACACTAAACCAATTTCCTGTTTAATTTGATATTGAGGTTCAAGTCGAATCAGCTTTACAGAACTTTCATAAATTGTGGAAATTCGACCAGGCAGTAAAGCAAATCCAACACCCGAACTCACCATACTAATTAAGGTAAAAATATCCGTCACTTCTAAAAAAACTTTTGGATTAACGCCTGCTTTTTCAAAAACATAATCACTATCATTGCGAGTAGCAAATCCTTTTGCGAGTGTTAAAAAAGTTTCATTTTTAAGCTGACTTAAATTAATTTCGTCACATTCGGCATATTTTGAATCTTTATGCACTGCCAGATAAATGTCATCCTCAAACATGGATAGACTTTCAAACTCTTGATCGCGTGTTGTTTCATTCAGTGCAACAATAATGGCATCTAATTCGGTTGCTTTAAGCTTTTTGATCAAATCAATATTTGAACTTAAAGACAGCTGTATATCCAAATCACCTCGTCGCAGTTTTAAACCACTAATGACACTGGGAATGGTACTTACCGTTAAGGAATATAAAGAGCCTAAATGAAATATTTTTGATGCAAAACCAGCGGCTTCACGTGTTTTATTGACCGTTGTTATGATGTCTTGAATAATCTTTTTAGAATGCTCTTCAAGCACATAGGCACTTTTTAGAGGGATTAAACTGCGACCTTCATTTTTAAATAAAGGGCAGCGCAAAGAATTTTCAAGAGAATGTAAAGCCTTGTGCACACTAACATTACTGATTTGCATTTCATCAGCTGTTTTTGTCAAATTGCCACAACGCATAAAAGCTAAAAAAATTTGAATTTTTTTAAGGGTCAGTTCTTCATCTATTTGCAATGAGGTTATCCATAACATCAAATTAATAATGATGAATATAACATGCTAATTTTAAAATATTTGAGAGAATTCAATGTGGTTTAAGTATTTAAAAATTGAGAAGAAAAAATATTCTGATTGAAGAAATAGAATGAAGAATTGATATACTTTATTTAAACAAGATGATCTTTGAGGGTATATAGGAATTTGCTTGAATATAGGATAAAGATCGTGAAATTAAGCCTTATTCAATTTCTAGACATGTGGTTTAGCATTTAAATTCCAAAATTTAAACAATCGAGTTATAGGTTATAGACTTCTTTTAAAAGTCATTATTCACACAACACACAACACACAACACACAACACACAACACACAACACACTGATCATGAGAATTATCTCAACCTAGATCTTCTAGCATAGAAAGAAGTCATTTCTACAGATCCATTTTTGCCATTCAAATGATCTTTTTTTATTTATGAAAGAGGTCAATTAAACTAAAGAAGACGAAAATAGGATCGTTTTCGTCTTCTTGATTAAAATAATGGATGTTTAGAACTGATGACTCTCTTGTCGAGCTTGCATCACTTTTTTCAGCATCAATCGTGGAAGCGTAAACCACAACAGCACCAACACTAAACAACAGATGCTAAAAGCAATGAGCGCATAAGATTCAAATAATATTCGTGAGAGTTCAAGCACGATGAAGTTAGTAAACATCATAATCATAGACATTGCAGAGGCTACAGTGCCTTTAGACACATCTGAAGACATCATGGCTAAACGATATAAAACCGAAAAACATAATCCTTCTCCAAAGCTCATGATGGTCATACCAATAATCAATGTCCACACCAAATAATTCGGCATAAACAGACCAGAGAGAATGACGAGTGCTCCAACGAGCATCGTAGGTAATCCCCATAAAATGGTTTGTCCGAGAGGATATTTATCGACGATTTTAATCAGAATAACACTACCTAAAATTAAAGCACCTAAAACTGGAATTTGAGCAATACCGTATTCAAAAGCACTAAAACCAAGGTTTTCAACCAGCATGATTGGAGATAATGCAATCCATAACATGATCGGTAAACAGGCCAGCGGAAGGGCAAGCGTCATGATCACAAATTGCTTATTTTTAAATACAATTTTGAAGTCAGCCCAAATATTTCCTATCGGTTTCTTAACCAATTTGGCGGGTTGATCTTCAGGCATGGCAATATTGAGACCCAGCCAACCGAGCAGTGCCAAAACAGCGATACCAATAAAACCCCAATGCCATGAAATATGATTAATCATAAACGAACCAATAAGCGGTCCAAGTAAAGGTGCAAATAAAGTCATATTACCCATAATCGCCATGACTTTAATGGCAGAGCGTTCTTCAAAGTTTTCTTGAATAGCTGCGTAGCCAACGGCACTGATTACCGTCAAACCCATGCCTTGTAAGAAACGAAGCCCTAAGAAACTTTGAATATTCTGAGTGAAAAGGATCAGCAAACAGGTAATAGCAAAAAACAAGGCACCCGATAATAAGACTTTTTTACGTCCAATTCGATCAGACAGTGGACCCATTAACCATGCAATACAACCGCCACCGAGTAAATAGAAAGACATCGATGAGGGTGCCCATGAACTACTGACGCCGAAATCACGGGTGACACCGAGCATGGCAGGTTGAATTAAATCATTACCTAAGTAGACAGCGAACTCAAATAAAACCAGCGCTAAAGGAAACAGTAATGTAGCAAAGGTGAGTTTGGAAATATGAGGGGAAGACATTATTTTCAACATAGTGATTAAAACCCACGTGCGCTAACCCACGTATTTTGAAAATGAGTGAGTACCGCTCTTGGTGGGCAAGAGATTAGAAATAACTTTGAGAACTAAAGAGTAAAAAACGCCGCAGCATAGATTGGGAGATTATGCTGAATACAAACCATTCAATTTCAAAAAAGGAGATTTAAAAAAATAAACCTACGAAAAACGTAGGTGAGAAAGTGTGTGAATATTAACACATATTTCAAACAAACGACATGCGGTGTTTTTATACCCATTTTCTAGTAATGCTGAAATACTCTTTCTAAAGGTGCAATAACAATCTCCAATAGTGGTCTTTTAAAATGACTTATAAAGAGTTGCAAGGACAGTACGGATTTTTATTTTAAAGCCATTAAGCTTATTTCAAAACTCATTATTCATCGAATGGATTCATCATGAGTATTCCCTCATCCTAAGCTTCCCCCAAAGGAAGAAGGGATTTTTACCTATCAATTTATTGCTAACTAATGATCATTTTTCGACTTATGAAAGAGATCTAATGACTCAACCTGAAGTGAACTTTAGAATGATAGGAATTGTGGAAATTGAATTAATGAGAGCAATAAAAGAAATCAACAGTCATTTAGTTGATCATCGTATCTAGAAATAGCGTTTGTATTTTTATAGTGCAATATTCACAATTAATTCATATCTCATCCTTTATTTTAGTCCAATCAATAGATCGAGCAATGGATCAAAGAAGAAAACTCTCAGTCGGTTACGATTTTGATTTTTCCGATTTTAAATACCGTTTGGTTATACGTATGTTTTTATAGAGGTTGGACAAGTGACGAATTTAACATCCTTTAATGCGGGTGATTTATCACGAATAATTGAAATGGCTTGGGAGGACGAGGTTCCTTTTGAGGCTATTCAGCGTGAATATGGGGTAAATGAAAGGGAGGTCATTGTTCTCATGCGGGCTCATCTGAAGCGTAGTAGCTTTCAGTTATGGCGAAAAAGAGTGGCAGGTCGTAAGACAAAACATTCAATATTAAAGACTTCAAATTTTAGTTCAAGAACGGTGCTAGAGAATGATTGATGACCAGATTTAATGGTTTTTAATTATTTAGAATGCTTTTTTGAAGTTATTTTTCATTCTTTGTATTGATGTATAAATATTTGAGGACGAATTAAAAAATCGAGGCTTCACGCTTTATTCACAGTCAAAAAAGTATATTAGTAACAGATTTAATATTAGATCAACCATATTGGATATAAAAAATATGAATACAGCATTGAAATCAATATTTGCGGGTACTGCACTGGTATTCAGTAGTTTAACACTATCTATGACGACACAAGCTGAATTGATGCCAACTCAAGCTGGGACAGTTGCTCCGCAAGCAGTTGATAAAATTGATATTCAGCAGTATGTGGGTAAGTGGTATGAAATTGCACATTTGCCGATGTATTTTCAACGTAAATGTGTTGCAAATACAACAGCTCAATATGGTTTGAATCCTGATAAAACGATTTCTGTTCTGAATAGTTGTAGCACTGCAGATGGTGGCAAGATCAGTTCTGAAGGTGTGGCATATTCTCAAAATGAGGGTAATAGCAAACTTAAAGTAAGTTTCTTACCTAAAGGCCTTAGATGGTTGCCATTTACCAAGGGTGATTACTGGGTTCTACGTATAGATCCAGATTACAAAGTTGTACTTGTCGGTGGACCAAGTGATAAATATCTATGGATCTTGTCACGCGAAGCTCAAATTGACGATGCAATCTACCAGTCTTATTTAGACACTGCTAAAAAATATGGTTACGATGTTGAAAAGTTGATTAAAACGCCTCAACAACGTTAATTTCTAAGAATTTTTGTTTTTAAGCCGAGCTGAGAGTATTTCAGTTCGGCTTTTTTATGTTGCTTCACATAAAATTCATCTTTTCAGCGCTAAACTAATTTAAATGAATATAACAATTTGAGATTAGGAATTATCCATGTTGAATAGTCTGATGCGATGGGTAGATAGCTGGTCAATACCTGCATCGGTAGAGGCTACCTCAGTTGAAAATGCAAAAATCCAATGGCTGAGGATTGTTCCATTTATTTTATTGCATTTGGCATGTTTGGCTGTGTTTTGGGTGGGGATATCTTGGTTTGCGATTGGTTTTATGATCGCATTTTATCTCATTCGCATGTTTTCAATTACTGCATTTTTTCATCGTTATTTATCTCATAAAAGCTTTCAAACTTCTCGCTTTGTCCAATTTTTCTTTGTCTTGATCGGAACCATGAGCGCACAACGTGGGCCTTTATGGTGGGCGGCACATCATCGTTATCATCATCGTTTTACCGACACCGAGCAAGATCCGCATTCATCTACACATGGGTTTTGGTACAGCCATATTGGCTGGTTTTTAAATGACTATAACTTTGCCACGCGTAAAGAAGTGATTAAGGATTGGCTGAAATATCCAGAACTGATTTGGTTAGACCGCTTTAGTATGCTGGTGGTACTCCTGACTGCGGGCGCAATATATTTATGCGGAGAGTGGTTAGCGGTTGCTTATCCTCAACTGGGCACATCGGGTTTGCAACTTTTAGTTTGGGGTTTTGTGGTATCCACAGTGCTGCTTATTCATGCAACCTTATGCATTAATTCATTGGCACATCTTTATGGTCAGCGTGACTTTGATACAAAAGATCAGAGTCGAAATAATTTATTCTTGTCGATTATTACTTTAGGTGAAGGTTGGCATAATAATCATCATTATTATGCAGGCAGTACACGTCAAGGTTTTTATTGGTGGCAAATCGATATGACCTATTACATATTGAAAATGATGTCATGGATTGGTCTTGTTTGGGGCATGAAACCCATACCCGCACGGGCTTATGAAGACAGCAAAATTTCTGTCGCTAAAAAGCTCAAAAAAACGATGAAGAGCAATACAGCAGCTAAAAATAATCAATCTGGGGAAGTATGATGAAAATTGCCATTATCGGTTCTGGTATTTCTGGACTGTATGCGGCTTGGAAATTGAGTCAAATACATGAAGTCACTGTATTTGAAAAAAATCATTATTTTGGTGGTCATACGGATACACATGAGCTCAATATTGAAGGTGATAATGTTTCTGTAGACAGCGGCTTTATTGTTTTTAATGACCATAATTATCCTTTGTTTAGCCAAATGATTACTGAACTTGGCGTCGAAGTACAAAGCAGTGATATGGGCTTTTCAGTTAATAATCAAGTTTCAGGCTTACAATACAATCCCTCTAAAAAGTTTTCACTGTTATGTCGACCGCAAAATTTTTTTAAAGCCGACTTTCGAGTGATGTTGTCGGATTTATTTAAATTTTATGCAGCCAATAAAGATCTAGATGTGAGTCATTTTAATGCTGATTTAAGCATTGAAGAGTATCTGGATGACAATGGATATAGTGAAGCCTTTCGTCAAGAACATTTGTACCCGATGTGTGGTGCACTCTGGTCCTGCCCAATAGAACAAGCGGGTAAAATTCCCTATAAATTTGTGGTGAGTTTTTTTCAACATCATCGAATGTTACAACTCAAAGATCGTCCGTTATGGCAAACCGTCAAAGGGGGATCTTCAACCTATGTTCGAGCGATTCAAGCGCAAGCAAAAAATATTCACTTTAAGCAAATAGGCGTCACAGCAGTTACACGCTCAAAACAAGATGTGTTAATTGAGACTGAGCAGGGTACAGAACGATTCGATTGGGTGGTTTTTGCCAGTCATGCTGATGATACGCTTGAATTAATTCAAGATCCTACAGCACTTGAACAGGATATTTTGGGTCATTTTAGCTACCAGAACAATCGTATGGTGGTCCATCATGATCAGCAAATTATGCCTAAATCGAAACGGCAGTGGGCAAGTTGGCATGTTCATGTCACGCAGAGTCATTCACCTTATGTCACACCATTTCAAACCTCGCGAATTCACTATGGCTTTACTTACTGGATGAATAAGCTGCAAAACTTGAAATGTAATACGCAAATTTTTTCAACCTTGAATCCTAATTTTCATATTGATCCAGCGTGTGTCTTAGTCGAAAGGCACTATCGTCATCCTGTATTTGATGCCAAAGCGATTGACGCTCAATCTCGCTGGCACGAAATCAATGGGCAAAATCGTAGCTCATATTGTGGTGCTTATTGGGGTTGGGGTTTTCATGAGGATGGTGCACGTAGCGCTTCGTGGGTGGTCGATGACATACTCAGAGTTTCGCAAGCTGTGGCATAGGAGAAAATGATGCATAGGTATGGACTCGCTATTGCTCAGAGCAGTATTCGGCATCGCCGTTATTTGCCGAAGTCTCATGAGTTTTCGGCGCAGCTCAACTATCTATGTTTTGATCCTGATCAAATCGATGCACTGAGTCAAAAATCGTGGTTGTGGTCCACCCAGCGTTGGAATGTGTTATCGATTCATGCAGATGATTTCTTAACGATGGCATCAGGCAGTATTCGAGAAAAAATTCAAAGTATCTTGCTTGAGAAAATGGATTTTACGCTTGTTGAAGACTTTCAAATCAGAGTGATTGCTTTGCCCCGTACGTTGGGTTTTCGGTTTAATTCAGTAGTTTTTTATATTGTTTTTGATCACGATCAGCAACCACGCTTTGTGTTAAGTGAAATCACCAACACGCCTTGGAATGAACGCACGGTTTATGTACATGACTGTCTGAATAATGCAGTACTGAATGAGCCTTATCAAATGCATCAATTCGATTTTAAAAAACAGTTTCATGTTTCTCCATTCATGCCTATGGATATGGATTATCGATGGCGATTTAGCTTTTCAGAACAGCAAAATGTCATCCATATGCAATTGTTTCAAGCGGAAATTTTACAGTTTGATGCAACCATGCGATTTTCATTACAGCCAATCACACTTCCTTCACAACTCAGTCATTATGCTATTTCAAATGTACTGGAACCATTCAAAATGGTGACAGGGATTTATTTAAATGCCTTTCGTTTATGGAAGAAGAAAATTCCTTTTTATAGGCACCCTAAAAAAGAGAATGGAAAGACAAAATTATGAAGACACTTGTAATGAGTGAATCAGATTCACTTCCCTTAGTATTACGTCATTTATTGAAATTACGTCATGGCCAAATCATTTTTAAAGGTGTTTGGAGCGGTAATGTTGGGGACAATACGGATTTAAAAGCGGTCATTCACGTTCACGATAAAAAGCTGATTGAATTATTATTCCGTAATGGTGTTTTGGGTGCTGCAGAGGGTTTTATACGGGGTTATTGGACCAGTGAAAATTTGGTCGAAGTGGTTCAGATATTAGCACGCAATCGTGATGTGCTCGATCGTATGAATCAAAACGTATTTTCTAAAACCAGTCAATTGTTTTTAAAAGCGTGGTATAGCAGTCGTAAGAACTCCATAGAGGGAAGTCGTAAAAATATTGCAGAACACTATGACTTGAGCAATGATTTTTTTAAATTATTTCTAGATCCAAGCATGATGTATTCGAGTGCAGTATTTAAAGATCCTGAGATGACTTTAGAGCAGGCGTCGGATTATAAAAAAGAATTAATTTGTCAAAAACTCCAGCTACAACCGATGGATCATTTGGTTGAAATTGGCAGTGGTTGGGGTGGGTTTGCGATTTATGCTGCACAACATTATGGCTGTAAAGTCACGACCATTACCATTTCCCAAGCTCAATATGACGAAGCAATAAAAAGAGTTGAAGCAGCTGGACTTGCTCACCGTGTTGAAATCCAATTGAAAGACTATCGTTTACTTGAAGGTAAATACGATAAATTGGTTTCAATCGAGATGATTGAAGCAGTGGGTGAGCAATATTTATCAACCTATTTCAAACAATGCCGCCAACTTCTAAAACCAAATGGTCTTGCACTTATTCAAGCGATTACCATTGAAGATGCTCGCTATGAAAAAGCGCTAAAAACAATTGATTATATTAAGCGCTATATTTTCCCAGGCAGCTTTATCCCATGTATTAGCGTCATGACTCAAGCAGCTTCAGAACAACAATTACGCCTGAAACACCTTGAGGATATTGGGCAAAGCTATGCACAAACCTTGCATTGCTGGCGTCAACTTTTCCTTGAACAGCGTGACCGTGTACTCGAGCTTGGATTCGATGAAGATTTTATTCGAATGTGGGATTTCTATTTATGTTATTGCGAAGGTGGTTTTAAAGAAGGTGTGATTAGTGATGTCCATCTTTTATTTGAGGCAAGTTCGTATTAAGGCTCAGTTGTGAGTGCTGAATAAAGCATGCTGAACTAAGAATGCGACGAAAAGGGAGTATCGAACGCTCATGAATTTGCAATTGCTAGATTTAATTTGGCTCGATGTTTTGATCATGCTGTGTGGTTGGCTCTGGGTGAGTTTTAACAAACGAGCAGGTTTGGTCGATGTTATTTGGGCTTTTGGAATAGCGCTCAATGTGATTTTAGCATCGGTCTTGTTGGATACTGCGCCACTCTTGGTTCGCGTGTTCATCGGACTCGCAAGTGGTATTTGGTTTCTACGATTATCTTGGCACTTACTACGTCGTTATTACCATGAAAGTGAAGAAGATACGCGTTATGCCAATATGCGTCGCGCAATGGGTAAATTTCAACATTTGGGTTTCTTGGCGTTCTTTTTATTCCAAGCAGGGTTAATTGTTCTGTTCTCTTATCCGATGTTGTTATTGCTAAGTGTGCCTGTAGAGCAATGGAATGATTGGACAGTTTATAGCCTTGTTTTAGCAGCAATCATTATGCTGCTGGCATTTATAGGTGAAAGTTTAGCAGATCATCAATTGTATCGTTTTAAACAAGATCCAAACAATCAAGGCAAAACCATGGATCAGGGTTTATGGCGATATTCACGTCATCCCAATTATTTTTTTGAATGGTTGCACTGGTTTGCTTATCCAATTATTGGCTTAGCGGCGGGTGTATATGGCCTTTGGTTCTATCCGATTTTGATGTGGTTATTTTTATATTACGTTACGGGTATTCCTTTTAGTGAACAACAAGCCTTGGCGCACCGTGGCGACAATTATAAAGATTATCAACGACGAACATCAATGTTTATTCCGTGGCAACCCAAAGAGTAGGTAAACACATGGATTTTATGATTCAACAGACTTTAAAATTTGTCGAAAGTGGCAAAGTACCCGATCAAGCGATACGTGCTGCAATTCGAGGCTTAAGCAAAAAGCGTCTTACTCAAGAAGGCCGCTTCGAACCTGAACTCGCTGCAAAACGTTATATGGACGTTTTGCAGATGCTTAAAAGCAGTGAAATTGCGATCGAAACAGACAAAGCCAATGAGCAACATTACGAACTGCCCACTGAGTTTTTTCAGGCAGTATTGGGTAAGCGATTAAAATATAGTGCCAGTTTATTTAATACTGATGCGACAACACTGGACCAAGCTGAAGAGTTTGCCTTAGCCACTTATTGTGAACGAGCACAATTAAAAGATGGTCAGGACATTCTGGAAATAGGTTGTGGGTGGGGTTCACTGAGTCTATGGATGGCAGAGCACTATCCAAAAGCGAACATTACCGTGGTATCAAACTCGGCTACACAACGAGCGCATATTCAAGAACAAGCGAAGTTGCGTGATTTTAAGAATTTGAAGGTTATTACCTGTGACGTCAATGTGTTGGAACTGGAAGCAGCGTCTTTTGATCGTGTAGTTTCCGTCGAAATGTTTGAGCATGTGCGCAATTATCAAAAGTTGTTCGAAAAAATCAGCACCTGGCTTAAACCTGAAGGGCTACTGTGGTGTCATATTTTTTGTCATCGATTCCTACATTATCCATTTGAAATTAAAAATGAATATGATTGGATGTCGAAGTATTTCTTTAGTGGCGGTTTAATGCCCGCAGCATCGACATTTTTACATTTTCAAGATCATTTAAAACTAGAGCAACATTGGCAGTGGTCAGGCCAAGCGTATGAACGTACTGCAAATGCATGGTTAGTCAAGATGGATCAGCAGGCTAAAACGCTTAAACCGCTGTTTGAAAAAACCTATGGCAAAGATGCAGCAGCTTGGTGGCAGCGCTGGCGTATTTTCTTTATGGCTTGTGCTGAGTTATTTGGTCTTGATCAGGGGCGTGAATGGGTTATTGGTCATTTTTTATTTAAAAATAACGCCGTATAAGCTTATTATCGCATTAACTTTAAAGTTCACCAAAGAGATGGGTCTATGTTCAAGCTGTTTCGCGAAAAACGCGCTCATCCCTTAGGTGAGGTCTTTAATCGATATTATTGGCTACAAATTGGATTAATTGCATTATCAATTGTTATCGGTATTACCTGTAGTGCATGGGTCATCAAAGGGACTTTGCTCAAAACAGCACTGGAACAGGAAATGGCGCACTATTGGGAACGTATTGAGCGCAATCCTAATGCTGATTTGCCTGACACCAAAAATTTATATGGCTATCGATGGGACAAAGAAGCACCCGCGCAATTACAAAATATGCATTTGAATGAGGGGGTCAGTCGCCATTTTGTGGATGGCAAAGACCGAATGACTGTGTATGGAGAGCGTAATGGCCAACATGTGTTTTTGGTGTTTGGTGAGAGTAATGTCAATAAATTAGTTTGGTTGTTTGGCCTTGCACCACTCATGGTGAGTCTATTTGTACTGTATAGCCTTTTGTGGTGGTGGAACCGCAGAGCACGACGATTTTTCTCTCCCATTACTCGTTTAGCCAATGCATTGGATAATATTGATTGGGAACATCAAAATAAAGAAGCTTCTCCTTTTCAAGGCATCAGTACTGATTCCAATATGGAAGCTGAATATTTAAAACAAGCCTTGGAAAAATATCATCAGGTTTTGAGTGGTTTTATTAATCGGGAACGTGAGTTTACAGGGGATGTGAGTCATGAGCTCAGAACCCCATTAACGATTTTAAAAGGTAACGTACAACTGTGTCAGGCACGTTATGGCGAGACCAAATCTTTTACGCGGTTGCATAATACCATTGAGGATATGCAACTTTTAGTAGATACATTATTGGCGATCGCACGTAATACCACCAATACATTGATGGCTGAAGAAGCCGTACTCTCTAAGTTTCTAGATAATTTGGTGCAAGATTTGAATAGCTCCAGTGAGCTCAAAGGAATTCAAATTGCTTTAAAAGCTGACCCTGATGAGCAAAGACGTAAAATTTATCCCTCAATGACAAAAATGGTGTTCGGTAATATTTTACGGAATGCATTAAATTATTCGCAGGGATCTAAAATTGACGTTATTTTGCAAAAAAATAAGGTGCTCATTGCAGACAATGGGGTGGGAATGCCATTACCGAATGATGTAAAAGTACAGGAGCTATCCGAGCGTCAATTGCCAGTGGATGTCAAAGGGCATGGTATCGGCTTACAGCTGGTTCAAAAACTCTGTAAGCAATTGGGTTGGCGTGTTGAATTGTTTGATCGCCAATATTATTTACATACACATAATGATGTAAATTTAGCTTACACCACCGGCTTAATCGTGGTGGTCTATCTAAATTAAAATCTCGTTAAGTTCTCATTAAGATCTATAGATGTTTTAACTATGAATAGTCGACTTCTTTCATAAGTCATTACTCAAACAAAAAACCATCATGAAAGCTCCCTTATCCTCACATTTTCCCAAAGGAAGAAGGAATTTTTAAGTCTTCGTTATGTCCCAGAGTGAAAGGCGTTTTTGCAAATTAAATGATTGCTGCTCAATGAGCTTTTTTGATTGAAGTTTGATTGAAGAAAGAAGTCTAGTCATGATTTTAATACAGGAAAGATTCATTTAACTTTCTAGAGCAATTTTTAATCCCACGCCTGAAACCGTTTGAATGAGCTTCTGATCAAAAGGTTTATCCACGATTTTACGTAAATTATAAATATGACTTCTTAGAGCATCACTTTCAGGTTCTTCATCGCCCCAAAGTTCCATCATGATTTCTTGTTTAGTCAGAACCTTGGGAGTATTACGCATGAGTAGTTTAAGTAATTTAAACTGGATTGGCGGTAATTCAATACTTTGACCTGCTCGACTCACATATTGAAGCGCAGGATCCAACACCAAGTCAGCAATTTTCAATTGACGGTTTGAAACCTCACCCATAGAACGTTTAATCAATGCTTTGATACGCATGACTAATTCATTGAAGTCAAAAGGTTTAACCAAGTAATCATCTGTACCAGACTTAAAGCCTTTCAGTTTGTCATCTAAAGTGTCACGTGCAGTCAGCATCAATACAGGAATATCCATACTTTCCTGTTGACGTAGCCATTCACACAGGTCATAACCTGAGCCGTCTGGCAGATTGATATCCAACAGCAATACATGATAGGGGCGTTGTTTGAGTAAATGACGAGCCGCCTCTAAGTTACGTGCATGATCGACTACGAAATCATGCTCCTCTAGAAATTCGCATACCGTAGAGGCAAGTTCGTAGTGATCTTCGACCATGAGGATAAAATGCTTGGACATAACGATTGTTTCTGCACTTAATTTAATAATTGTTGTTTTAATTTAGCACTAAATGGGGAATCACCGAGCCAAATTGTAAAATATTGCTGGATTTGAGGATCTTGAACTTTCCCGAGCACACGATTGTTCAAAGATAATGTTAATGTCTGGCTCGAATGAACATAGGATAAACGATACACATCACCTTTTTTAACAGGTCGATAAAGCGCAGTGACTTGATTTAGAGCAGAATCATTTTTCAAGTTACTGACGTTCTTCTTTAAAAAATGCGTTGCTGCACGTTTAAATGCCCATTCAGGAATATTCTCTGTGTAGCTAAAATCCATTTGAATATTTTGGCCTTTCCAAGATTGATTGCAATTCTCAGCGGTGTAGGTCGCCGTTCCGACTGTTTTTTTACTCACCAATAATTCACCCGTGCCACACTGATTTTCAGTTTTAGCAAAGAGGGGCATACTGACAGCAGATGCCATCAATATGCTTAAACTTATGGTGATTTTTTGAAAGGCAGTACCCATGAGTAAGCACCTCCGACATAAGGTAATGCACGGAATAAACCATCAGCTGGATCCCAGAAATCTTGCTGGAAGATGATTTTATTATTTTCATTAATTTTCATTTCACTGATTCCATGTGAAGCCATGGTTCGAGTGGTGCCAAACATTTTAAAATCATAAGCCATGGACCAATGTACATAGGCAGAATCTTTATGATATGAAGTGTTCAATAACTTCACGGTGACATTACTCACACGCTTGTTCATCCCTTTGAAATGTTCGACTAAATTATCACGTGAAGAAAACTGAGAAAGCGTATCATTGATATAAAGCTGTTTTTCATAAAGTGTACTGGCTTTTTCTACAAATTCTGGCGTACCTAAAGTATCGAAGGTCGAGGTAAATCGCGTTCCAATATCGAGGGCGCTTGCATCATTGAGCATGACACCTTGAATCGTATTACGCGCTTGTTGATAATCTGAAGAGTAGCTCGGCACGGTTTTACAACCTGAAAGCCAAATTAACGGCAGTGTAAGGGCAGCCACTACAATTTTTTTTGTATGTTTCATATTCACTGTCCATTTGAAAACGATGAACTTACTCTAAACAGCGCAGTGTGAAAGTGATGTGAAGAGACTAAATGATGATCTAATAATTTCTCAATAAATTTGAATTTGATGTTTTAGATTTTGTGAATTCTCTAAAAAACGGTTATCTAATAATTTATTTACTTGATACCCAACATGTAATTAGGAATTGGCGCATCAATAGTGTGAATTCTATCGTCTAATCAATAAACAGTTTTAATTGAAATTTTTACACGTAAGATATTGAAATTATTAATATAATCATTATTTTTAAGTTGGTATTTTAATTTTTTTTTAGCTTGTGTCATTTCGGTGAAGATCCTCCGGAACATGTGAATCGATTCGAAAAAAGGCTAAATTTCACGTAGACTATAGAGGTTAGTGAAAAGACTAATGAAGATGAAGATTAATTTTCAGTTTTTTTGCAATAATTATTCATATTGCATGAACTGAGGTGCGTTGCACCTAAACTCTCAAAGTTTAATTTAAGTAAATCGGTTCGTAGTGACCGAGTCAAAAACTCGGTCCTAAAACTCAATCTAAAGCAAGGGGCTATTTATGGCTGGTGGAAAGTCAAAAATCATTTACACACTGACTGATGAGGCGCCATTGTTAGCGACCTACTCGTTGCTACCGATCATTGAGACCTTTACTAAGCCGGCTGGCATTGAGATTGTTAAAAGTGACATCTCTGTAGCAGTACGTGTGCTTGCAGAATTCGCAGAATACTTAAGCGATGATCAGAAAGTTGAAGACACACTTGCAGAGCTTGGTCGTCTTACACAAGATCCAGATACGAATATCATTAAACTTCCAAATATCAGTGCTTCAGTAGGTCAGTTGACTGCTTGTATTAAAGAGCTTCAGTCTAAAGGCTATGCAATCCCTGATTATCCTGAAAATCCAGCAACGGAAGAAGAAAAAGCAATTAAAGTACGTTATAGCAAGTGCCTAGGCTCTGCTGTAAACCCAGTATTGCGTGAAGGTAACTCTGATCGTCGTGCACCTGCTGCAGTTAAAAACTATGTGAAAAAACACCCGCATTCAATGAGCGAGTGGAAGCAATGGTCACAAACTCACGTTTCTCATATGGATGAAGGCGACTTCTACCATGGCGAAAAATCGATGACGCTTGATCGTGCACGTGATGTCAAGATGGAACTCGTCACGAAATCGGGTGAAAGCATTGTTCTTAAGCCAAAAGTTGCGCTTCAAGACGGTGAAATCATCGACTCAATGTTCATGAGCAAGAAAGCACTTTGCGACTTCTATGAGAAAGAGCTAGAAGATTGCCGTGAAGCAGGCATTTTGTTCTCATTACACGTAAAAGCAACGATGATGAAAGTTTCACACCCGATCGTATTTGGTCACTGTGTGAAAATTTACTATAAAGATGCATTTGAAAAGCACGGTAAGTTGTTTGATGAACTTGGCGTGAACGTGAACAACGGTATGGCTGGTCTTTATGAAAAGATCGAAACTTTACCGACATCTGTACGTGAAGAAATCATCGCTGATTTACACGCTTGTCAAGAACACCGTCCAGCTTTAGCGATGGTTGATTCTGCAAAAGGCATCACCAACTTCCATTCACCAAACGACGTTATTGTAGATGCTTCAATGCCTGCAATGATCCGTGGTGGTGGTAAAATGTGGGGTGCTGACGGCAAACCTTATGACTGTAAAGCAGTTATGCCTGAGTCAACTTTCGCACGTATCTACCAAGAAATGATCAATTTTTGTAAGTGGAATGGTAACTTCGATCCAAAAACAATGGGTACTGTACCTAACGTTGGTTTGATGGCGCAAAAAGCTGAAGAATACGGTTCACACGACAAAACTTTTGAGATCACTGAAGCGGGTGTTGCAAACATCGTTGATCTTGAAACTGGCGAAGTGTTGATGTCACAAAACGTTGAAGAAGGCGATATCTGGCGTATGTGTCAGGTGAAAGATGCGCCGATTCGTGACTGGGTGAAACTTGCGGTAACACGCGCGCGTAACTCTGGCATGCCTGCTATCTTCTGGCTTGACCCGTACCGTCCACACGAAAATGAATTGATCAAAAAAGTTGAAACATACTTGAAAGATCATGACACTGACGGTTTAGATATTCAAATCATGTCTCAAGTACGTGCTATGCGCTTTACACTTGAACGTGTTGCGCGTGGTCTAGATACGATTTCTGTAACGGGTAATATTCTACGTGATTACCTAACAGACTTATTCCCAATTATGGAATTGGGTACTTCAGCTAAAATGTTGTCTATCGTTCCGCTTATGGCTGGCGGTGGTATGTACGAAACTGGTGCAGGCGGTTCAGCACCTAAACACGTACAACAATTGGTTGAAGAAAACCATTTACGTTGGGATTCACTCGGTGAGTTCATGGCATTGGCTGTTTCTTTAGAAGAAATGGGCATTAAAGAAAACAATGCTGAAGCGAAACTATTGGCGAAAACGCTTGATCAAGCGACTGGTCAATTGTTGGATAATGACAAGTCTCCATCACGCCGTACTGGTGAACTAGACAACCGTGGTAGCCATTTCTACTTGGCTAAGTTTTGGGCAGAAGCACTTGCAGCTCAAGACGAAAATGCTGAGCTTAAAGCGAAGTTTGCACCACTTGCTAAAACTTTAGCTGAAAACGAAGAAAAAATCGTTGCTGAGCTTGCTGCTGTTCAAGGCAAAGCTGCTGATATCGGTGGTTATTATGCCGTTGATCCAGCTAAAGTTGATGCTGTTATGCGTCCAAGTTCGACTTTGAATGCTGCGCTTGAAACAATCTAAACTTTTGTTTTAGTTTATTGTTGAAATGAAAAATCGGTGCATAAGCACCGATTTTTTTATGCCTGAATATTTTATATGGCTCTATCTATATC
>JAHLFF010000269.1 GCA_018883945.1 Candidatus Acinetobacter avistercoris | reverse complement strand
AAAAAGCACTCTAGAGTGCTTTTTTTATATTCCAAACTTAAAAAAAATCTTTTTAAAATTCTGATTGAAGAGTTCGCAATGACAGAAAATCAAATCCATTTTTTCCAACGGAAGTAAATTAATGGTCCGACTAGGAATAGCAATAAAATTATACTGACAATAATGAAGCTGGTACTGCCTTGTGCAAAAGGCAATATATCTGTATTCATGCCATAAATACTGGCAATCAGCATCGGTGGCGCAAGCATACTCGGTAAAATCGAGAATCGACGAATCGTGTCATTCTGTTCGGTGTTAATGAATCCAGACGTTGTATCCAGTAAGAAGCGAACCTTTTGGAAGAGAAAGGCATCATGCTCAACCAATGAACGTACATCTTCACTAAGCTCTCGAATATCAGCATCATAAATATGACTGCCCAAAGCACGTGGACGAGATAAAAAGGTTAAAACACGTCTTAAGTCGATGAGGCAAAGTTGCGCTTTTCCAAGCATATCTTCTTTTTGCGCAAGTCGCGTAATCATGTCATCGAGGTCAAGCGTCTGTTCACGATGTCGTACATTCAAAACTTCAGTTGAATAGGATTCTAGATCTTTGTGGATATCTTCTAAGATATCCGCAAGTTCATCGAGTTTTGCCTCAAGTAGGCCCAAAAGAATCCAAGTGGGATCTTTAAACTCAATATCGTAATCATTGCGACGTGCGCGTGCACGGAAAGCTCTAAATGCCACCAGCTTTTCGCCACGTAAGGTAAATAAGCGATCTTTGTGTAAGATAAAAGCGACGGTTTGAACCGTACCTAACATATTTGATGTATCGTCAGGGTCGCCCTCAGCTTGATAATTTTTATTTTTAGTTAAAAAATATGTGCTGATATGTAAAATACCATCATCATCACGATAGAATCGTGCAGAGGATGAAATATCCTCTAATGATTTTAGAGTAGGTAAATTTTGTTTATAGGCGTCTAGTATCCATTCTTGTTCTTCTTGTGAAGGTGCAATAAGGTCGACCCATACCAATTCTGGATGTAAGTCGAAACCTCCATTAATAGTTGCATCTTCCAAACTACCGCGCTCTGTGGCGTAAAAGGCTTCAAGCATTTGATCTTTTCTCCTTTGCGCAGTTTTGATTGATAGTGATGCATGTATTTTAGACAAGGATGCTACGAAAAAGAACTGATTACTTAACTAAATATTTTAAAAAATCAGATATCGTCTAGTTTTAAGGCACAACACAATTCAAAAGGTTAATTTGTATGAAAGCTATCGCCATATTTTGTGGTTCCACATTAGGCTCAGATGCGATTTTTGCAGAAACAGCAAGAAAAACAGGCTTGGAAATAGCTCGTCGTGGACAAACACTTGTCTATGGCGGTGGTCGTTCAGGCTTGATGGGGATCGTCGCTGACAGTGCTTTAGAAGCTGGTGCTAAAGTCATTGGTGTTATTCCACAAGGTTTAGTTGATCGTGAATTGGCACATCCACATTTAACCGAATTGCATATTGTAAAAAATATGCATGAACGCAAGACCATGATGGCAGATTTGTCTGACGGTTTTGTTGCATTGCCTGGTGGTGCTGGGACCATTGAGGAAATTTTTGAGCAATGGACTTGGGCTCAGTTGGGCATTCATTTAAAACCCTGTGCTTTTTTGAATGTTGAAGGTTTCTATGATCATTTAATTCAATTTATTCAATTAACAACAGATAAAGAATTTACCCGCAGTCGTTTTAATGATGCGCTGATCAATCGTGATTCTATTGAATCAATCTTAGATATCTTTGAAAATTATGAGGCGCCTGAACCAAAATGGGGTGTGAAAGATCGTGAGAACTTGGTGAAACTTGATACATGAAAACCATCACTGTTGCGGCAGCAATCATTGTAAATGATCAGAATCAATTGCTTTTGGTTCGTAAACAAAATACTCAATACTTTATGCAAGTCGGCGGAAAGCTTGAGGAAAATGAAGCACCAGATGAGGCCATGTTACGTGAAATTAAAGAGGAGATTGGTGTTGATGCATCCATTGACCAATTTATTGGACGTTTCGAAACACCTGCTGCCAACGAGCCTAATCATTTATTGGTGAGTTATTTGTATCAGGTGAGTTTTGATGGTGAACCCAAAGTCGATGGTGAAATAGCAGAAATGAAATGGATTAATTTAAGCAATCAAGATGCGTTTTTAGCACCATTAACCACTGAAATCGTCATTCCATGGTGCCAAAAATATTTAAATATGGTGTTGGCTTAAGTCGTATTTTTATTTTTTCTTTAATGATTCATTGTCTTTAGGAAGCGTTTTTAATTTAGATCATGAGACTGCTGCTGCAACACAGGCGATTTGTATTTGATGGCAACCCAAGCGCTCAAGTGCCAGCGCCAAAGCATGTACAGAACTACCAGTGGTCACGACATCATCAATGATCAATACCTTTTTAAATTTTCGTCGCTCAGAATGAATCGGTTTAAATTACTGTTCAATATTTTCTAATCGTTCAACTCGTGATAGGCCTTTTTGAGCATGTTGTGCCGAGCGTATTACGGGTTGCCATACCTCGACATTGAAGTGCTTTGCGAGAAGCTTTGCAATAATCAGCATCTGATTATAACCACGCGAAGCCAAGCGTTCAGCAGAAATCGGCATAGGCACAATCGCTTGAAATTTTTTATATCTTAATTGGGTTAAGGTGTTGAATAAAAATGTCTGATAATGCAGCTGTTGTTCGTATTTGTATTTTTGAATGATTCTATCGATGGGAAATACGTAATGTAAAGCAACCAGGATCTCTCTTTCATTTCGTTCGATGGTCTGCTTGAACCACGGGAGTTCTGACCAGCAATCACGACACAAGGAATGTGATTGTTGTAAATCTAAACCACAGAGTTGGCAGGGTATGATCCGCTGAAAGCTTGATTGTAAGAGGCGATGAATAAACATGAGTTTCTATCATTATTTTTATTAGAATATTTGTTTATGTTAATTTAATTGAATGAGTTTGGGTGATTTTAGCGACAAAAATTTTGAAAGATAATCTGATTAATACAGGTGACTCTTATTCAAATCTTTACAGATAGAATTCAATGCAAGCCCACAAAAAAGCGATATCAATAGCCTTAAGCTTTTAGTTTTAAAACGACTTCATCATCCAAATATTAATTAAAGTCTAAGTCAGTTTATACAGTTTAAACATAAGCATACCTAGGCGCATTGGGTAACCAACGTTTCAGTAAGGCTTCCGCTTGATGTGGGGTGTCTTTTAATACTTGTGCGGCCACAAAGTGTGCTTGTGCCAATAGATGATCATCTCGCTCTAATTTTGCAACTCGAAATCTCATATCACCCGTTTGTTTCGTTCCCAATAACTCGCCGGGACCACGTATTTCTAAATCTTTTTCAGCAATGAGAAAGCCATCATTGGTTTCACGCATCGTGCGAAGACGTTCCTGCCCATTTTGTGACAGTGGATGTTTATATAACAAAGCACAAAAACTTGCGGTTGCACCTCGGCCAACTCGGCCTCGGAGCTGATGAAGTTGAGATAAACCTAAACGTTCAGCATTTTCAATGACCATAATTGAGGCATTGGGGACATCTACACCCACTTCAATCACGGTGGTGGCAATCAGCAGTTGTAATTCATTGTCTTTAAACTGCTGCATGACCAACTGTTTTTCGACTGCTTTCATTTTGCCATGTACAAGACCGATATTAAGATGGGGGAATCTTTCTTTAATTTCGGCATATGTTGCTTCAGCTGCTTGCGCGTCCAAGGTCTCAGACTGTTCAACCAAGGTACAAACCCAATACGCTTGTTTACCTTCAGCACAATTTTGAGCAATACGGTTTAAAACTTCTTCACGGCGATCGAGTGGAATCGTGACAGTTTGAATGGGCGTACGACCTGGAGGAAGCTCATCTATCACAGAGGTATCCAAATCACCATAAGCAGACATTGCGAGCGTGCGGGGGATAGGGGTCGCGGTCATCACTAATTGATGCGGTGTAGTATTATTAACACCTTTATTGCGTAAAGCGAGACGCTGATCGACACCGAAGCGGTGCTGTTCATCAATAATCACCAAACCCAATTTAGCGAATTCAATACTTTCTTGAAAAAGCGCATGTGTTCCCACCACTAAGTGGGCAGAACCATCTTTAATACAGAGTTCAGCAGCAGTACGAGCTTTGCCTTTTTGTTTGCCAGATAACCAAGAGATGTTGATACCTAAAGGTTCAAACCATTTTTTGAAATTAAGATAATGTTGTTCCGCTAAAATTTCAGTCGGTGCCATCATCGCCACTTGCCAGCCTTCTTCTAAGGCATGACATGCAGCGATTCCTGCAACTAAGGTTTTACCTGCGCCAACATCACCTTGTATTAATCTCAGCATTGGTTTGTTTTGTTTTAAATCTTTAACAATTTCATTTGAAACTCTTTTTTGAGCATTGGTCATTTCAAATGGCAGAGTCGACAAAATTTGTTGAGCATATGTTTTACTTGGAGAAAAAGAAGGTGCTGAAATTTGTTGAATATAAGCACGACGCATGAGTAAGCTGACTTGATGTGCAACGAGTTCTTCAAAAATTAGGCGTTGTTGGGCAGGATGTATGCCTTGCGCTAACTGAAGCATATTGGCATCAACAGGAGGGTGGTGAATATATTCCAGTGCTTGTTTTAGTGCATAACCATTGGTAAATTTTTCAGGTAGTAACTCAGGTAAATCATTACTGTGTTGTTGTAAGGCTTGATTAACGTATTCTCTAAATTTAGCTTGCGTTAATCCATCTGTACTGGGATAGATTGCTGTGAGTAATGTTTGAGGTAATGGAGTGTGTTCACTGATGAGTTGAATTTCAGGATGATACATTTCTAGACCGCGTGCACCGACACGAACTTCTCCAAAAACTCTGAGTCGATTTCCTGATTTTGCACGGTCCATTAACGCCTTATAAATATGATAAAAACGTAATGTGACTTTGGCAAAATCATCCTGTAATAAAATCGCCATAGATTTACGTTTACCAGGCGGCATGTCTATCGAAACCACAATACCTTCAAGTAAATAGCTACGACCCACAGTCAGTTGGTTCATCGGGATAATAGTGCTACGATCCTCATAATCACGGGGCAAATGAAAAAGTAAATCATCTGTCGTGAAAATATTGAGCTTTTCGAGTAAAGCAGCAGAGGCATTTCCAACCCCTTGCAATTGATGGACTGCAGCCATGTCCCCTCAACTTAGTAGTTCATTGTTTGAATGGATAATCATTAGGTGATTTGATGCATATTTTATTTGTCGGTTACGGTAAAACATCCCAACGTGTTGCTTATTCATTATTTCAGCAACAGCACCAAATTACCACAATTAGTCGTAGCCATAAAACAGATGATTTCGCTCAGCATCTGATTCAAAATGTTCATCAAATTGATTTATCTAATGTTGCACCTATCGATGTTGTATATGTCTTGCTCGCACCACGATATGATGTCAACCAAAACTCTTTGGAATTATATCAACAAACTTATGTGGACTCAGTCGAACCCCTTGTTAATGCTTTAAAAGGTCATCCTGTTCAAAAGGTGATTGTGGTTTCTTCAACGCGTGTGTATGGAGAAAATCAAGGCGGACGTATTGATGATCATTCGATACCAATTCCATGCGATGCGCAGGGTGAGTTGTTGTTGGAAATGGAAAGACGTTGGCAAAGTGCCTATCCTTCTGAATGTATAGTGGTAAGACCAACAGGTATTTACTCGGGATCTTCTGCTCGTATGATTAAACTTGCTAAAGTTACTCAATCTTATCCAAATATTCATTGGTCAAATCGAATTCATATTGATGATTTAGCAAATTTCTTAGCCCATCTGATTCACGTGGAACATCCTCAAAAATCATATATTTGTAGTAATAATGAACCTACGCCTTTGCATGAAATGATTTTAAAAATTCAGAGGGAATTGGACTTACCTGAATTGGTGTTAGAAAGTCAGAAACAATCTGGAAAAAGAGTTTTTGCTGAGTGGATGTTGGAGAGTGGGTTTATATTAAAATATGAAAGTTTGGCAAACTCACTAAAATAATATTTGTTAAAATTAACTTAATAAATATGTGGATATTTGATGAGATGAGCAGCGTGGAACGGTAAGAGTCATTAAAAAAAGCCCACCTAGCGATAAGTGGTCTTCAATAGTAGTGATAAACAGTTGAATTAAATAAAGATAAACTCTAGAGTTCGCATAACGTGTATTATGTTAATTTTAGGGAAACTTAATTATTATTCTAATAAATGAAAGAAATGAAAGTAAAATTTTTTTGGATAGACAGATGGAATGACGGTGACCTATTTCCAGAAGAAAAAAGTTATGATGCACCCGATAACTTTAAAGGGTTAATATTCAATTTTTTAAATCATGACGAAGGTCATGGATTAAAATGTTTAAGCAATTGGGTAGATGAAGGACTAATTGAAATTAAAAAAATTTCAACTGGTGAATTAAATTACTATGACATGTGGGCATTTCATGCTTGGGGAGCGGAAATAACTAAGACAAATGTTTTGATTTATTGGGGATATAATGATACTAAATATGATGAAAATATGAGTTTTGAATGCTTTTATAAAATTATCAAAGAGTGGGGGAATTTTTTAAAAATGTTACCAAGCTTAGACAATATTGTTGAATTTAATTGTTAATTTAGAGAATCTTAATCCCCCTATTTAACATAAAATCTCTTATGCAAAACGCATATAGCACTCTTCCGTTTACGTGTGGATCTGGATTTTGATATGATGGACTAAACTTCAATATATCAAAAACAAGATGAACTATACTATCAAAATTTTAACATTAAATGACGTAATTAATTTTAGAACTATTAGACTCTTAGCTCTAAAAATAGCACCTAAAATGTTTGGGTCTAACTATGAGATAGAAATTGGAAAACCATTAAGTTTTTTCCAAGATTGCATAAATAATTCGATTGTCTTCGGCGTCTATAATGAAGAGCAAATGATTGCTTTAGCCACACTAACGAAAGAAGGTGTCGCTAAAATGTCTCATAAAGCTTATCTATCTAGTGTTTTTGTTATCCCTGAATTCCAAAACCTGGGAGTCGCTAATGAGCTGCTTAGGACTGTTATCAATTACGCCAAGCAACATATAGAACAAATACTACTTACCGTTGCTAGTGATAATTTTAAGGCTGTAAAACTCTATAAAAAATTCAACTTTGAAGTTTATGGAATCGAATTTAAAGCATTGAAAGATGGTGATGAATACATTGATGAGCAGCTTATGAAGTTGTTTCTAAATTAATTTGTGAAGAACTTCTTATTTTAAAAATAGATCGATATTCAACCAAAACCATAGGCAAAAGATATCAAAGCTGCTCAAAAAAAACTGACATGTGTCGAGGTCGGTTTTTGGGGATGATTTGAGATTATGTAAAATGATTAAGTTTCTGAAAAATAATGAATTTTAAGATTAGAGTTCGCATAACGTCCATTATATTAAATAAAGTTTAAAGTGGTCATGGTGAAATTTGGAAAATAATAAGAGTAAATAATTATTGCTCTATATCTTTAATAAATGTGTAAAATGAATTTGTCACATCACAATTATATTTTTGCATTAATGCAGAAATATAAAAGTCAGAATCATCAGCTTCAAAATAAATAGTTTTATATTCTTTGAGTAATGTCACTAATTCATGATAAAAAAAGACGAAATAGTCATTTAGATGTTCTTCGAATATCCCACCTATATATGCAATTTCTATTAAATTGTCTTCTGAGTTGCCAATCAGCATGTAAGCACAGAGATCATAATTACTATTTAAGAGGATTCTTGATCGTACTAAGTTTATATTGTCTAAATTTGCGAACAGTTGATCAGGAGAAATTCCATGAGCTAAACGATTAACACTTTCATGATATCGACTATAGTTAATGTAGAATAACTTCTTAAATTCTATCCATTGATCTACAGACATCTGATTTAAACTTTTAGTTTTTATTGTTGTATCAGTGACCAATTCATTTAACTTTTTTAATTCAATCCAATAAGTCGTTCTGGCGATGTAGAAATCATGTGATTCGAATAAATCCTGTATGTGAGAATCTCTAGAATTGACTAACATCTGTAATTTATGTGTTTTGGAGTTCTTTTCCAAAAATTTAATCAAACTTGAGAATAGATTAACATCTAAATAGTCTTATTCCTTATGAAATAAAATATAGTCACGATAAGGATGTGTCTTATTAATATAAAGCATTCCTAAAGCAAGGATCGTCTGATCCCTTATCGCAACAACATGATAGAAGCCTTTCTTAGGTAAATGATGCTTAGTCAAATATTGCTGTAAAAGTTGATTTGTTTGTGAATTAAGGTAGTGAGATTCTAAAATTTTAATATTCATTCCAATTTACTCACTTACTTTAGGAATTATAGTTACAGATTTATAAGGATTTCTAAAATTAATATAATACGCTTTGTGCGAAATCTAATTTTGAAAATTATAGTTTTTTCAATGATTAAATCATTTTAAATAATCTCAAAATATCCTCAAAAATTGATTCAAATACATGTCGGCTTATTTTTGAGCAGGTTTGATATGATATACCAATAAAATCTATTAAGAATTGAAAATCCAATTTATACAAATTTGTTTCTTTGGATGATATCTATCATGTTAAATGAAGATTTATTTTATAAAAATCTTTTACTAGATATCTTTTTCTACTAATTTATCAATATATTTTTTATCTTTCATGGTGATTTTTGGCTGCATTTTAATTTTTTTGATTGCTAATACTAAATCTTGATTCTTCTCTTTTTTCGCTTTCTCTAAATACTGATCTATTTTTCTTAAATCAGATGAATCAGCTGGTGTAAAATCAAAAATGGCAAAAATACCACTAAAAATCAATAAATTATAAACGATGAATCTCTGATTTTCTTTTGAAAACTCATAGATTGATTTATCTTTAATGGTCATATAAATCAACCAAAAAATAATACCACTTGCTGATAAAACAACTAGTATTTTAAATATTATTTCTGCTATATCTGGTGACAAAATTTATTCCTTTTTTACTTTTCTTTTGATATTAAATTAATATTTTAATATTAAAGCTTTTAACCAGTACACTAAATTAAAATAATACGAATTATACAAACTGTAAAAAATCCCACCGTTAAGTG
>JAHLFF010000268.1 GCA_018883945.1 Candidatus Acinetobacter avistercoris | reverse complement strand
GACAAGGTGACGGCAGCGCAGGAAAAATCACGTTGAAACGTAAAACTACTACTACTGCTAAAGTAGCGAGTACATCAGGCAAAGCAAAAACGATTAATGTGGAAGTTCGTAAGAAGCATACATTTGTTAAGCCTGATCATGAACAAATTAAAGCAGAAGCATTGGCTAAAGCAGCTGAGTCTAAAGCTCAAGTTGAACAAGCAGAACCAAATGCAGCGCAAAAGCCTCAAGCAACTTTTGTGAACAATGCAGCGGCAAACTTAAATGCGATGCGTGCTGCTGCTAAAAATGAAACAGCGAAGCAAGAAGTTTCTAAAGCTGCTGTTGTTGTTAAGCGCAAATCTACAAACAAACCTATTGTAAAACAGGTTGTTAAGGTTTCTGAAACTGCTGAACAGAAAAAGCTTCGTGAAGCACAAGCTGCACAATTGAAAGCAACTGAAGAAGCAGCACGTCGTAAATCTGCTGAAGAAGCGCAACAGCGTACGCTTGAACAGATGCGTCAAATGGCTTCTAAGTACTCTGCTGACGAAACGACCCCAACGATTCGCGTTGTTGATGATTCTCCATTGGCTGCTGGTCTTGTTGGTCAAGCTTATGAAGATTCATTTGCGAAAGAAGACCGTGAAATTAAACGTGGTACGAATACGCCGACTGCTCGCGCACCGAAAAAAGGTGGACGTCGTGGTCAAGAAGAACAAAGCTTCAATAAACAGCCTAAACGCGGTTTAAAAACAAGCCAAGGCAACAAGCATGGCTTTGAAAAACCAGTTAAAAAACAAGTTTATGATGTTGAAATTGGTGAAACGATTGTTGTTGCAGACCTTGCAGCAAAAATGGCAATCAAAGTGCGTGAAGTTATTAAATCACTCATGAAAATGGGTGAGTTAGTGACTCAAAACCAAGCGATTGAGCAAGACGTTGCAGCACTTGTTGTTGAAGAAATGGGTCATAACCCTGTTCGTGTATCTGATACGCAAGCTGAAGACAACTTACTTGTTGCTGCTGAAGAAGCGCGTGGTATTCAAACGACACGTGCGCCAGTAGTAACAATCATGGGTCACGTTGACCATGGTAAGACTTCACTTCTTGACCATATTCGTCGCGCTAAAGTAGCAGCAGGCGAGGCTGGTGGTATTACTCAGCATATTGGTGCTTACCATGTGAAAACTGAGAAAGGGATTATTACTTTCCTAGATACACCTGGACATGCTGCGTTCACGTCTATGCGTGCACGTGGAGCGAAAGCGACAGATATCGTGGTACTTGTTGTTGCAGCAGATGATGGTGTAATGCCACAAACTGCAGAAGCAATTGATCATGCGCGTGCTGCGGGTACGCCAATCATTGTTGCAATTAACAAAATGGATAAAGAATCTGCAGATCCAGATCGCGTATTGAATGAATTAACTGCGAAACAAATCGTTCCTGAACAATGGGGTGGTGATGTTCCAGTTGCAAAAGTTTCTGCGCATACCGGTGAAGGGATTGATGAGCTTCTTGACTTGATTTCAATCCAAGCTGAATTGCTTGAGTTGAAAGCATCTGAAGAAGGTGCTGCACAAGGTGTTGTTATTGAAGCTCGTGTAGACAACAGCCGTGGTGCTGTAACGTCTATTCTGATTCAAAACGGTACGTTGAGTGTTGGTGGTTTGGTTCTTGCTGGCGCATCTTATGGTCGCGTACGTGCCATGACAGATGAAAACGGTAAGCGTATTCAATCTGCTGGTCCTTCAATTCCTGTTGAAATCCTCGGTCTTCCAGAAGCACCGATGGCAGGTGATGAAGTTCTTGTTGTAACTGACGAGAAGAAAGCACGTGAAGTTGCTGATGCACGTATGGATCGTGAACGTCATCAACGTCTTGAGCGTCAAAGCGCAATGCGTCTTGAGAACCTTATGGCATCTATGGGCAAGAAAGATGTGCCTGTAATTAATGTGGTTCTTAAAACAGATGTACGTGGTACTTTGGAAGCACTTACAGTTGCATTGAATGGCTTGTCTACAGACGAAGTTGGCGTGCGTGTAATTGGTTCGGGTGTCGGTGCAATCACTGAGTCTGACGTGACACTTGCTGAATCTTCTGAAGCTGTTCTTCTTGGATTTAACGTACGTGCCGATACAACTGCACGTCAAAAATCTGATGCAGATGGCATCGATATTCGTTACTACTCAATTATTTATGAATTAATTGATGATGTTAAAGCAGCAATGAGCGGTAAACTTGCGCCTGAACATCGTGAAACAATTCTGGGTGTTGCGCAAGTACGTGAAGTATTCCACTCAAGTAAATTTGGTGCAGCTGCAGGCTGTATGGTACTTGAAGGTATGCTACATCGTAACAAACCGATTCGCGTATTACGTGATGACGTGGTTGTGTTCCAAGGTGAGCTCGAGTCTCTTCGTCGCTATAAAGAAGTGGTTGAAGAAGTTCGTGCAGGTATGGAATGTGGTCTTGCGGTTAAAGGTTATAAAGACATCAAAGCACTCGATAAGATCGAAGTGTATGATGTTCAATTGATTAAACGGAGTCTTTAATGGCGGGTAGTCAACGTCTAAAGCGCATGGCGGATACTGTTCAACGCGAGTTGTCAGAGCTTATTCGTCAAGAGCTAAAAGATCCTCGCTTAGGTGGTCTAGTGACCATCTCTGCGGTGAAGGTTAGTCCTGATCTTGGCTATGCAGAAGTTTATGTGACTGTAATGGGTCGTGAACTTGGTGATGAGCAAAGTGAAGCTGCGAACAAAGAAACTTTAGATGTACTCAATAAAGCTTCTGGATTCTTGCGTCACGAATTGAGCCGTCAAATCAAGACACGTATTACACCGCGTCTGCGTTTCCATTATGACAAGACCAATGCATATGGTAACTATATGTTCGGTCTAATTGCTGAAGCAGTGAAGGACTTACCTCCAGAAGACGCTAAAAAAGAAGACGAATAATTTCATTATTAAAAAGCCACCTTAGGGTGGCTTTTTTTATTTATATATTTGTCTTTTCGAGGCATTTATTTGATCATTTGTTTTGCATAAAGATCTTAAATCTAGATGGATTTATCAAATGATTTCTTTTGAAAGATACTTCTAATCAACAAATTTACAATCATTATCTCCTCATTTTTCCTCTAGCTCAGTGGGGAACTCTAAAAATCGATTTATTGTCGTTAGATGATTTTTTTGAATTATAAAATAAATCAATGTTCAGGCAACTAAACTTAGACTTGAATGCGATGCAGTAATAAAACAATAGTTTCAGATAGATTGGACATTCAAATAAGAATCCATTTAAATAGAGTGGCTTAATGGTCAGTTAAGATGTTTTAGCACTTTATAAATGGAATGTACTTGAGTACTTTTTGTTTAAATATCAATTTTATTTGATGATTGAATCATTTGATTGAAATTGAAACCGTAAAGAAAAAATACAATTCAATTTTTAAATCTGGGTAAAATAAATTTATATGAACAAATACAAATAAATACTGAGGGGTAAATAGATGAAAATGTTGAAAAAAACGTTACTTTCAATTGCATTGGTCAGTACGTTGACATTATCGGGTTGTGGTTATAACACCTTACAAGCCAAAGATGAGTCTGTCGTTGCTTCATGGTCAGAAGTTCAAAACCAATATCAGCGTCGTGCAGATCTCGTACCTAATTTGGTGAATGTGGTAAAAGGCTATGCGAAACACGAAGAGCAGGTGTTAACAGAAGTGACGCAAGCACGTGCTAATGTCGCAGGTTTAAAAGTCGATAAAGAGGTTTTAGAAAACCCTGAATTATTTAAACAATATCAGGAAGCACAGTCACAGATGACAGGGGCATTATCGCGTCTACTCGCTGTAACTGAAAACTATCCTGATTTAAAAGCCAATGAGCAATTCCGTGATTTACAGGTACAACTTGAAGGTACTGAAAACCGTATCGCTGTAGCCCGTAATCGTTATATTTCTACAGTGCAAGATTACAATACCTATGTTCGTCAGTTCCCGCAAGCGATGACAGCGAAAGTGATTGGAATGGACACCAAAGAAAACTTTAGTGCTGAAGCAGGTTCGCAAAAAGCACCAACCGTTTCATTTAATTAATCGAAAATAACGAATTGTATTCTTTTTTGAATTTTAGATTTAAGTGAATCGTTAATGGAGATATGGTGCAACTATGCTGGGATTAAGAAATGTTGAATTTCTGCAAAATTTGAAGGCAATCTTTATCGCCAGTTTGATTTTGCTTACGAGCATCGTTCTGCCGTCTGCATATGCGGAAACAGCAACTGCTATAGATACGGAAGAAGCGATTGTACTTAAAAAAATCATTCAACCTGATACACAGCAAAACTCAAATCGATCAAATCCAGCGTTAGAAAAAGGTTCTACAGTTGCCTCTGCACCACAGAGCGGTGCAACTACAGCTGTTGAGAATGATCTGGCAGATGGCGAGTCCATTCGTCAGCTGCCTACATTGAATGCACCTGTGATTGATCTAGCTAAAATTTTAACGGCTGCTGAAAAATCAAAAATTGAATCGCAAATTCTTAATTTACATGAACAAGGAAAAGCACAAATTGGTTTGGTGATTGTGCCAACCACTGGGCAGGAAGATATTTTTGATTTTGCAATGCGTACTGCTGAGCAATGGAAATTAGGCTCAGCGGAACAAGACAATGGGTTGCTGATCACTGTTGCTGTGAATGATCGTAGAATAAATATTGCAACAGGTTATGGGCTTGAAGGGGTGATACCCGATATTATTGCCAGTCGTATTATTCGAGATCAAATTACGCCTTATTTCAAAGCAAATCAGTATGGACAAGGTCTGATAGCGGGTATTTCTGAAATAGAAAGAATCTTAAATTTAGATCCAGAAATTGCACAAAAAGCTGCTGAAGAATTGAAAGAACGACAAGCTCAAGCTTTACGAGAGCAACAAGCCAAAGAAAAAACATTGAGTACCAGTTTATTTATTCTGATTGCAGGTGTTGTTGCCTCATTTATGATTGGAAATCGGTTAAGTGCATCTGTTGCAGGAGTAACCGCTTTTGCTGCGGCATTAATCTATGGAACGGGCATTTTAATGAGCCTGATCGTCGGAATTGGTATCTTTTTTCTGCTCTTTACATCTATTGCACAGCTTATTTTCCAAGCTTTTCTCTCCGGTGCAGGTCGAGGCGGCGGTCGTGGTGGTGGTTTCGGTGGAGGCGGCGGTTTTAGCGGCGGCGGCGGTGGATTTGGCGGTGGAGGGGCATCAGGCTCATGGTAGTAAAAACAGAAACAACAGAAATTATTACAGAACCTAAAGTTCAGCAAAGTACTGAGCCCAGCTTAAAACGATGGTTTAAGCATTTTTTCTATATGCCCGCTTCAAAGCGCTATTTCTCTAAGCAAGATCAACAGGTGATTGCAGAAGCGGTCAATCAAGCAGAACAAGGGCATATTGGGGAAATTCAGGTCGTGATTGAAGGCTATATTCCTTGTTCTTTGGCGTATTATCAAGATACTCGACTGCGTGCACAACAGCTTTTTGCAGAACTGGGTGTATGGGATACAGAGCAAAACAGTGGAGTATTGCTCTATTTGAATTTATGCGAACAAAAAGTTGAGATTGTCATTGATCGAGGTATTCAACGCGCGACTGAACAGAAGGTTTGGCAAGATATTTGTGATCACATCATTCTAGAGTTAAAAAATAAGAATTATCGTCAGGGAGTGATACTGGGCGTGCAAGAAATTGGTGAAATTTTGAATACATTCTATGACGGTCAAGTCGTAGATCAGGCTAATGAATTACCAAATATTCCCTTAATTTTGAATTAACTGCGACAAAACTGACAAAAATTGTCAGTTTTTTACCTAAAATTACATATAAAAACAAAAGAATAAAAAAAGATTGTATGTTTTGGTAATAAAAACAAAAATACCTTCAATGCGTTGGCAATCCTATTGATTAAGCTCAAAAAATCAAAAGTGAAAAGCTGACCTTATAAGTGCTTATTCAAAGCGATAAAAATATATTGGAGAAATGTTATGAATGCTCAAAAAGGTTTTACCCTGATTGAATTAATGATTGTTGTTGCGATTATCGGTATTTTGGCTGCGATTGCGATTCCTGCTTATCAAAACTATATTGCACGTGCTCAAGTGAGTGAGGCATTAACTTTAGCTGGTGGTTTAAAAACAGGAATTCAAACTAATTTACAAAATAACTCATGTTTTGCAAATGGTGGAACTGCTGCTGCTGCTGAAGATAAGACAACTGGTAAGTATGGAGAAGCCGTTATTGTTGCTGGTTCTGGATCTGGAAAAACCTTAACTTGCGGGATTCAATATACTTTTAAACCTGATGGTGTTTCAAGTAAAGTTGCAGGTAGAGTTTTAGCATTGTCAGTAAATGATAATGGTGTACTTTCTAAAGCAGAAACAGGAAATACGATTGATAATGAGTTTTTACCTCAGTCACTTACGGCTACATCGGCTTCAACTTCTTAATTATTAGAATTAAAAAAGAGGATGAGTTATCCTCTTTTTTTGAACTTTTAAAATGATTTTTTTGGTAATCGCTTATTTATCTTTATTCTTTATTGGATATAGATTTTTTTGGCTTTCCAATTCGTATGATGAACTTAGACTTGTCCTAATTGTTCTTACTTTTATCACTGGTGGATTGAGTTTATTCATTTTAAAGAGCAAATTTATTTCCAAAAAAAATCTAACTTTTTTGGCTTTTCTTATAGTTATTCTTATAATATCACTTGACTCTGAAGTAACGGTTTATAAATTTTATGACCTATTAATGTGGTTAAGTTCATTTTTATTATTTTATGCATTAAAACAAGAGAATTTTTTACTAAATAAAAACGAATTTGCACTTTGTGTTGTTGTCTTATTTTCAGTGATTCCATGCTTATATATTCTATTTACTTTATTGGGATTAATAAAAACAGGTATTTTTTTTGGTTGGCAGATGAATTCAGGATCAATTCGAATTTATGACAGTGTCATTGTGCCTATATTTTGGATCGCAGTATATTTATATGAAAAAAATGTATATATAAAAAAAGCATATACGATTATCTGTTTTTTTATCGCTTTAGCTTTGTTTGTAGATGGTGCCAGATCGGCACTCTTAAGTTTATTTATTCCTTTAATAATTCTATATTTTTCAGGAAATAACTATAAAAAAATTGTTATAAAATCTTTTGTTGGTTTTTTGGTCGCATTTATCTTATATCAATGTGTTTTTTATTATTACAGTTTAATTTATCATCAAGAAACTGCATTAAGTATTGCTCGATATACCTCTTCCTATAGAAGTGATATATGGTTATATATGTTTGAATTGTGGAAGCAGAATCCATTCTGGGGTGTTGGAGGTGGTTACCTAGCTCAGGTTCAATATCCATATGGGCATCATATGCATAATGCTTATCTTCGTTTAATATTTGAGTGGGGGTTCATAGGCTTAGTTGGACTTATTTGGATACTCAATAAAATGTATTCATTAATGAAATCCAATGTAAATATTGCACTTAAAATGGGTGTATTAGCGATTTTAATAGATGCTATGTTCTCAGGTAACTTTATCTATCCCGCTTCCCAGGTTGCATGTGCTTTATTCTTGGCTTTAGCCTTTAGTCAGCAAGATCAGATGAAATTTGAAAATAATGAATTCCAAAATACTACCCAGCAATATTTGAATACTAAAACGCTATACATTGCCTGTTATTTATTTTTTGTCGTTATAGTTTTCGTATATCTGAGATATGACATGCTTTGTTTTGGTTGCTCAAGTGATGAAGGTCGGGCTGCTCCATTTTTTTGGGAGCATGGTGCAAGCCAGATGCTATCAAAACGAGATGAATAAAAACGTTAAGTTATGAAATATTGATTTAGAATAGCGCAATGATTTACATATTTAATCACTTATGAAACTTTATTTTTTAGCTTTGCTCACGTTATTGTCAGCTTGGCTCCTTCCATTCCATCGCTCCCCATGGCCTACATTTGGATCAGAAGTTCTGACTTTTATTTCTGCCTCTATCTTATTGTTTGGTTTTTATAAAACTAAAATTTCTATTCCAAAACCACAGCTTTTAATCTTGCCTATTGTTTTTGTTCCTTTACTGCAACTACTCTTCGGGCAGGGAATTTATTTCAGTAATGCCATACTGTGCACTGGTTATATCCTCATGTTTTGGTGCATGGTGGTTGTAGGGTTTAACCTATCGGATACACCAGAGAAAAGAGAAAAAATCTTTAAATTGTTTAGTTTTGCACTTCTCGTTGTTGGTTTGGTTTCAAGTTGGATTGCGATCTTCCAATGGTTAAATTTAAATTCCTATTTCTCGACGTGGATGTATACGTTTAAAGGAAATCGACCTTACGCAAATTTAGCTCAACCTAATAATTTAGCGACATTACTCACGATATCATTGTTGGCATGCTTATATTTTTACGAAAAAAGAATCATCAAAAATGTATATCTGATTCCCTATTCAATTATTTTACTGTTTAGCATTGCACTGACACAGTCACGCACAACTTGGGTGGTGTGTTTATTCATCCTGTTATATTTGCCGATAAAACAGTGGAGAACTCCGGCAAGATTTAGTACGCTAAAACTATTAAGTTGGATCGCTGTATTCGTATTATTCATTGGATTTTTACCTGCTTTAAACTCATGGGTCGCTCTCATTTTGAATCACAACATGGTCGAAACGGCTTCTGTGATTGAGCGAGCATCCTCAGGCTATCTACGACTGGATATGTGGCAACAGCAGTGGGTTGCTCTCATGCAGCAGCCTTGGTTTGGATATGGTTGGAATCAAACTGGTATCGCTCAAATTGCAGCATTTGATGAGCATCCTTCACATGAATGGTATAAGAGCGCCCATAATATTGTCTTTGATCTGCTTATTTGGAATGGTGTGATCATCGGTGGATTGATGATTATTTATTTTAGTGCGTGGTTGTATTGGCTAAATAAAGGCGTTAAAGATACGATTTCAATTGTTGCAATGCTCATGGTTTGTGCGATTTTAATCCATGGTATGCTCGAATTCCCGCTGCATTACGCATATTTCTTATTGCCTGCCGGCTTCTTACTTGGCATTGTTCAGTCACAGTATCAACGATTACCTGCTGTAAATGTTAGTGGTAAGTCTTTTGTCGTTATTGCCATTCTTGTCATCATCGGCTCTGCTGTTTCTGTACGAGATTATTTTCTCTATAAAGAGCAAAGTGTGATTGCGGGTAAAACGACACCGCTAACAGAAAGTCAGCAACTTGTGATGAATAAAGAAATCATTCTGCTCACTCAGTTTGAAGAGCGTGTCTGGTGGATTCAATTAAATCCCAAGACGCACTTCAATACAGCAGAACTCGCATATTTAGATACTATGGTAGCAAATATGGCTTCAAAATATGATTTGTATAAATATGCCCAAGTATTAGCATTTAATGGTTATAAGGCCAAAGCAGAGCATCAGCTGTGGATTTTGGAAACACTGCATGGTGAAAAAAGTCATTATGAAGATCTTTTGAAATAGAAATTGATGATTCAAAAGAATATAAAAAAATCCCCGATCTTCGGGGATTTTTAATATGTTTAAATGATATTTATTGTGCTTAATGATATAACTTCAAGCTTAAAATTACATTTGGCTTTGAATATAATTTTCGATACCAACAGTTTCAATCAAGTCAATTTGGGTCGTGGTCCAGTCCCAGTATTCTTCTTCTTTCTCTAAAATTTCTTGAAGAAGATCACGGGTAACGTAATCAAGTTTTTGTTCCGCAAGTTTGACTGCAGATTGAATCGCTTCTATGTTTTCTTTAACTTTACGAACATCACAATTTAAAACTTCAGCTGTATGTTGCCCAATATAAAGCTTGCCCAAATGCTGTAAATTCGGCAATCCTTCTAAAAATAAAATACGCGCAATCACTTTATCGGCATGTTTCATTTGATGAATGGATTCTTTATATTCAGCAGAGCCCAACTGTTCAATACCCCAGTCATTGAACATGCGTGAGTGCAAGAAATATTGATTAATTGCGGTAAGATGATGATAAAGAACCTGATTGAGTTGATTAATCACATCACGGTTGCCTTCCATTGTCTCTGCTCCAAAATAATAATGTATGCCTTCGACAGGCGATGATGGAGTCATCTTAACCTAAGTTGTTCATAGCTGACGAGTAGTTTATTGAACGGCAAATGAAAATCGCAATCAAACACGATAGTGATTTCAGGATTTTCAAAAAAATAACCCCGCCTGAGTCAGAGGCGGGGGGAGAAATATTGTTTTACTTTGTTTTCTTATTTTATCAAATAACTAATTTAAGCAGCGTACGAGATTCGCGCAGCGATAGAGCTCAGCTCTTCGTTTATGATACTTCGTGCTTCGGGTACACATCGACCGCAGCAAGTACCTAAATCAAGTAGCTCACGTACTTCACGATAAGACTCAGCGCCATTTTCAACGGCGTCTTTAATATCTTGATCTGTAATACCGCGGCATAAACAAACGTACATATTGAAAGCTAACTAAGTAAATACGATAGTTAGTATTATTGATAATTATTATCGTTTGTCAATGAAATTCATTTAAAAGTTGATTTATTGTCATCGAATTTTTGAATAAAAAAATACTACCTGATAGGTAGTATTTAAAATAATGTTTTAATTCATTGGTTTATTGTGGGATGACAACAATACCATCCATTTCGACCAAAGCATTTTTGGGTAAGCTTGCCACACCGAGCGCTGCACGAGCAGGGTAAGGTTGTGCAAAGTATTCACCCATAATTTGGTTGACGAGTTGGAAGTTAGAAAGATCTGTAAGGTATATATTGAGTTTCACGATATCTGTCAAAGTGCCGCCTGCTGCTTCACATACGGCTTTTAAATTATCAAATACACGGCGAATCTGAGCTTCAATGCCTTCTACCAACTCCATGCTATATGGGTCTAATCCGATTTGACCTGAAAGGTAAAGGGTATCACCCACTAAGATCGCTTGTGAGTAAGTGCCGATTGCAGAAGGTGCATTTTCAGTATGAATTACTTGGCGGGACATCAATTTCTCCTTTTTCATCTTCAATCATCATAAAGGATGAAATCTATTCATGAAAGTCAAAAAGAAAAATAGTTAACCTGCTTTTGAAACTTCTGGTGTCGGCAAGGGTATTGCCAATCTTGAAATACGAGGAAATCCAAATTGCATGCGCAGTTCACGAATAATTTGTGCGATTTGCTGGCGATCATGAACCACAATATTTAAGTAGGTTTTCGATTCATGCTTACGTACAGATTCAATCCCGATTTTCGCCTTACGACAAATATAGATTAACTCAGAAATCTGTTCATCATTTAATAATAAATCGATGCAAAGGAAAGCATTAAAGTTAATTTCATCATCTTCTGCATTTGCCCAATGAAGTGGCATGATGTTTTCAGGGTGTAAGTGTTGTTCATGCAAAAGATTATGGCAGCGAGCACGATGCACAATTAAGCCACGACGTGATAAATGGCCCTGGATAGGATCATCGAGCACAGGATTGCAGCAATGCGCATATTTTACGTCCACACCATCTGTGCCTAAGATAAGACGATCTGAGACATTTTCTGAATTTGAGGGATCTTGTGAAAATAAGTGATTGGCAACCAACTGCGGGAGTAAATCACCGACTGCGATTTGTTCAAATAAACTGTTTTTATTCGGGATATGACGCCATTGTAAAAGTTCAATCCAGTCTTCTTCGGATAAATCTTGAATTGACAAATTAAACAATTTTAAAGCCCGATTTAAAGCCTGCTGACCCACTAAACGTTGTTCATCGGGATCTTGGTCTTTTAAAATATTTTGAATCGAACGACGCGCTTTCTGCGTATTAATGAAACTGAGCCAATCTGGGTTAGGTGATGCTAAGACATCGGTAATGACTTCGATTACTTGACCACTAGAAAGAGGTGTTGATAGTGGTTTTGTTTCACCATCTATTTTTGCACCAACAGCATGGTTGCCTAAAAATAAACTTGCTGAATAGGCAAAATCAACTGCAGTTGCCCCTTTTGGAAGCTCATGCAAATGACCCTGCGGCGTATACACCCAGATTTTATCTTGATGTAAATAATCTAGGAGATCGCTGAAGGTGGTTTTTGCACAATCTCCTCCTACCAGCGTATTCAAATTTTGCATTGAGGCTTGGATGGCTGAACGGCAGGCTTGAGGTGCATTTTCACCAAGAACCACACCAAAGCGCGCAGCTTTGCGCATTAACTCAGTTTGAATGGTGAGTGACAGCGTCGTTTTTTCGCCTTTGAGGCGTAGCATTAGAGATTGATTGCCTCCAGGAAGTGGAGAGCGAATGTGATCTTGATAGCTTAGCACTTGGAAATTATCTTTTAAGCCTTCAACAAGACGGTCGCAATCAGCAATACTTTGTAAAATAATTTCAAAAGCATGGCTATGAGAGAGTTCTTGTAGGTCAATTTCATTTTTTATAAAATGTCGTAACAGTTCAATGTTGTTATTTTTCTTTTTAATTCGACCTGGAATATTGGAGTCGCTGAGAAAATCGCTGAGATGTTGTTCCCATTCAGTTTGATATTTACAACGTTCAGGTTTGGTTTTTAATAAAGCTTCTTGAATGTCATTAAACATGTCTAAATCGAGGTTTTGATAACACAGATGCTCTAAGTTATCTGCCATTTCATTCATGCCGACTAAGCGAGCCATCGGGACAAAAATATCATAGGTTTCTTGCGCGATACGTGCACGTTTGTCTGGGCGCAAAGCTTCAAGTGTCGTCATATTATGATAGCGGTCTGCCAGTTTAATAATAATGACACGTGGATCTTGTAAGGTCGCTTGCAGAATTTTACGAAAAGAAGCAGCTTTATTGTATTCCTTATCACTTGAATGGCTAAGTTTGGTTACGCCATCGACAAGCTCTGAAACAGTTTTGCCAAATTTTGAACTAATATCATCTTTATTAAAGTCGGTGTCTTCAATCACATCATGTAGAAGTGCAGCCATTAAGGTTTCAGCATCTAAACGCATGTGCGCCAAAATACAGCTGACGGCTATCGGATGCAGAATATAGGGTTCACCACTCTTGCGGGTAATGCCATCATGCGCAATGTCAGCATAATCGCAGGCAACAAGAACACGCTCGACATCTTTTTCAGATAAATAAGCATCGATGATGATTTGCAATTGCTGCTTCGCTTGGCTGACCAATGGGCCTGGCATAGTGCACCTTTTTGTATCACAGGAGAGTAAAAGTTGTATTGCTTTCAAAGTAAAGCATATTGCACAAAGTGCCAAGTTTTCAAATCAAAAACTACATAATTTTTTAACAAATTTTTTTGATTCTGTCGATTGTTTATATCAATAAAGTGCAATAAAAAAGCCTAGTACAAAGACTAGGCCATTTTATGATGCAAAAAACTTACTGGAAAGAGAAACCATCCAAGTTCAAATTATTTGCAGAAAGTGCAAGATCTAAACTTGAAGTTTGGTAATCTTGATCACGTTGTTTAAGAATATCTTTACTGACATGACCTTCAGCAATTTCGCGTAATGCAACGACAGTCGGTTTATCATTATCCCACTCTACAGTAGGTTCGATACCTTGACGAGCCAGTTGACGCGCGCGCTTGCTTGCCACTAGTACAAGCTCAAAGCGGTTGTCCACATGGTCTAAACAATCTTCAACGGTTACGCGTGCCATAAGACTTCTCAGTTATAAGTAAAATTTCAATAGACTGCGAAGTATAAATTGCTTCGTCTATAGACTCAAGTTTAATCACGATTTAGGTGTGATTAATTTTTGAATCAGTTCCTGATGACGCACAGATTGTTGCTCTACCGATAAACGATTAGCGTGAATAACGGACTCAAGATCGTGTAAAGCTTTATTAAAATCATCATTTAAAATGATGTAATCAAAGTTTACATATTGCTGCATGTCTTCAACTGCACAGCTTAAACGATGCTCGATAATATCTACCGCATCTGTTCCGCGATTAGATAAACGCTGACGCAAATCAAATTGAGTTGGTGGCAAGATGAAAATTTGTTTAGATTCAGGAAAAAGCTTACGTACCTGTTCTGCACCTTGCCAGTCAATTTCAAGCAGAACGTCATGACCTTTGGCCAATTGTTCTCTTACTGTTGCTTGAGCAGTACCATAATAGTTACCAAATACTTCTGCATATTCAATAAAACCACTTTCTTGAACTTGTGCTAAAAAGAGCTCTTTACTGGTAAAGTGATAGTGAACACCATCAAGTTCGCCAGGACGCTGTCCACGTGTGGTGTGTGAAACAGAAACGTGTAAGTTGCTTACGCGCTCAAGTAGGGCTTTCACTAACGATGTTTTGCCTGTTCCAGATGCGGCTGAAACGACAAACAAGAGACCCGACATGATATTTTTCCTGATATGATAAAATATCTTCTCTATTTTAGAGCAGACGAGTTTCAAACAAAATAGCAATTCGCATTTTGTTTGCAAATTTATTGTGAGTTGTCCATGAAATTAAGTGAACATTGAGGATCCTATGGAAATTGTTTTGGCTAATCCACGTGGTTTTTGTGCAGGTGTAGACCGTGCCATTGCGATTGTGAATCGTGCACTGGAATGTTTTAGTCCACCGATTTATGTCCGTCACGAAGTGGTTCACAATAAATTTGTCGTTGATGATTTACGCCAGCGTGGCGCGATCTTCGTCGAAGAACTTGATGAAGTACCAGATGACAATATTGTGATTTTTAGTGCACATGGTGTTTCGAAAGCCGTACAACAAGAAGCAGAGCGTCGTGGTCTAAAAGTTTTTGATGCGACCTGTCCCTTAGTCACTAAGGTACATATAGAAGTGACTAAATATGCACGTGAAGGCGTAGAAGCGATTCTGATTGGGCATGAAGGACATCCTGAAGTCGAAGGCACCATGGGGCAATATGACCTCAAAAAAGGTGGTCATATTTACTTGGTCGAAGATGAAGCTGATGTGGCTGAACTCAATGTTATTAATCCTGAAAAATTAGCATTCGTCACTCAGACCACCTTATCGGTAGACGATACGGCAAAAGTGATTGATGCTCTACGCAGTAAATTTCCAAATATTGAAGGTCCAAGAAAAGACGATATTTGCTATGCAACTCAGAATCGTCAAGATGCAGTCAGAGATTTAGCTGAAAAATGTGATGTAGTATTGGTGGTGGGTTCACCTAACTCATCAAATTCGAATCGTTTACGTGAGTTGGCTGAGCGTATGGGTAAGCATGCATATTTGGTTGATAATGCAGATGAGCTTAAAAAAGAGTGGTTTGCTGACTTAAGTAAAATCGGGGTTACTGCGGGTGCTTCTGCACCAGAAATTCTGATTAAACAAGTGATTCAGCGCTTACAAGATTGGGGTGCAAGTTCGCCGCAAGAATTAAATGGGCGTGAAGAAAATATTACATTTAGTCTGCCAAAAGAATTACGAATTCAAGTGACGCAAGCTTAAAAAATGAGCTTAAAACACGAGCTATAGTGTAATGATGTGTGGCAAGAGAACAGATAAAATAGATATAATGTGATCTTGTCCGCATTTCACTACCTTCTATCGTATCTATGTTTTGTTTTTATATTATAAATATTACTTTCGTATCTAATAAAAAGAAGTATAAGAGTAGAACAATATGCCCTATGTGCAATTAGGCACTTTATCCTTTATTGTTTTCATTTTGACGTGCATGATTTTAATCACACAGACTCAGATGTGTATTTTTTTATTCTATCGTTTGGTGTTGCCTGTTTATTCTCGAAGCCATCAAAATTTGCATTTTATCTATATTCAAACCAATTTTTTTATACGTCCTCGACACCATATTCAATTCATAAAGCAGAAGTCGATTCAACCCCTCATTGAATTTCTTAATGTCTTGTCTATTTCCTTTTTCAGAATTTCGCATCTCAAAATCTTTCAGTCTCTGCAATTCGCATGTATTCAACATTGTTCTGGACCTCTTAGTCGGGGCAGTTTTTGATGCGAAATCAACAGCTGGGTGTAGGCCTGATCGAAGTGCTGATTGCATTATTTATATTAGCAATCGGTGTTATTGGGTTTGCTTTATTACAACTCAGGGCTATTGATGCTTCGCGTGAAGCAATGAATAAAATGCAAGCAATGAATTTGGCTCGTGATCTTTCTGAAAAAATTCGAGCCAATGCAAGCCAATATTCTGAATATGCGCGTAGATTGAATGCTGAATCACCAAGCGCTTCAGTTAAAGCATGCGTGCAATTGGGAGCGACAAATCCATGTCCAATTTTGGCTCAATTTACCGCATATGATGTTGCGCAAATTATAAGGCAAGCAAATCAATTGGCGATGAAGATTAAAATGCCGAATTGTCAGCTAACCCATGCTGGACAAGACCGAAGATGCATTTATGTGGCTTGGGGCGAGACGAAAGCGATTGATAGCGGCTCAGATCCTAATGCTTGTACAAATGGTGGAAGCTATTTACCTCAAGCACAATGTATCGTGATGGAGCTTTACTGATGTATTGCAAACGTCGTGGTTTCACTATCGTAGAGCTCATGGTCTCCATTACGCTTGGATTACTCATTACCGCAGCAGCAGTTCAATTGTTCTTCTCAGGCCAATTAGGTTACATCATGCAAAAGGGAATGGCTGATGTACAAGACAATGGCACTTTTGGTTTACGCTTTGTCACCTATGAGCTGCGTAAGTCTAATTATGGACAGATGGATAAAATCAATGATCGTCTAAAGAATGGTGGGATTGTAATAACCTCTGCACAAGCACCTCTTTTACCCACAGTCAGCGCTCTAAACCATTCTAATAACACGATTCCACTTAATTTGCCGAGAACGATTGTGAGTTCTGCTCAAATTCCAGTTTCTAAATCAGGTTTAGTGACTAATGCGAGAGCGGCGGACTCTGCGTCAGGGCTGCAAACTTCAATTGGTTTAGGGAATGATCAGTTGGTGATGCAATTCTATGCAGATCGTAACGGTATCGACTGCGAAGGAAATAGCTATACAGCGGGACGTTTTATTGTACAAAGATTTTTTTTAAGAGAGGATATTAAAACCAGTTTGGACCCTCATTCAGCCTTAGTGCTGGCTTGTGAAGCGGGTTCATATGTGAGTGATGAAAGTACGACTATTTTAAGAAATGTCAAAAGCCCCTCAGTATTTGGAGGCACCGTTGGGCAAATTTTGATGTACCGCGTTGATCATTTTCACTATTTGTTGGGAATATCGAATGAAAGCAACACGGCCAATAAAAGATACATCGCTATTGAAGATTATAAAAAAATAAATGAGTTTCCACGGCCCAGAATAAATTCGATACAAATCGGAGTGTTGGTTCGCTCAACAGAAAGTATAGGTCAATCCAATCTGGTATCGGATGAACAGGAATTTCAAGTTTTAGATCAAGTTGTGCAACTCAAAAAAGCCAAAGGGACAAACTCAAAATATCTACGTCAAGTCGTCAGTCAAACCATTGCCTTAAGAAATGGATTAACTGTGACAGATGCCGCGGAGGGTTTGTAATGAAAAAAGTCAAAGGCGCGACATTGATCGTTGTCTTGGTTTTATTAATGCTCATTACCATGATTGGCACTTGGGCAATAAGACAGAGCCTAACGAGTCTAAGTGTGGCTACTCATAGTCAAGCGCAGCAATTATTAATGCAATCTTCAGATACTGTTTTTTATCACTTGGGCTTGGGCGGGTACGTGGCTAAAAGTGCAAATCCATTAAGTCTTTTAGGTTATGTCATACAAAATGAAGGTGACGAAGTGGTTTTTTGTTTCAGGGGTCAATCGAGTTCAACTTCGTTTAATGTGAGTAATACCAGTCTGCTCGAATGGAACGATGCGATGTCAGATATTGCAATCAATGGTGTATCAGGATTTTGTTCTTTGAGCGCTGAAGCAGATTATGCTAGCGCTCGTAAAGCTCAGATGACCCAAGTTTCAATAATCGCAAGCCCACCTTCTTCAGAAGAAGATGATATTCCATTGAATCATGTCAATTTAGGCACGGATAATGAAAGCTTGGGACAGGGCGCTAAGAATAAAAGAATTACAGTTTATGCAACATCTTTGATTCCTATACTGGCTTCGACTAGCCAAACACAAGAAATACAACAATGTTTAAAACGTCCCAGTGCACAACCTTTAATAGGTTCAGCAACAACGATCTCAGATTGTTTGCGCAATTTGGGTGTTCCCTTTAATACACAAATTCAAAGCTATATTTTTGATGCGGTTCAACGTGCGGATTAATATTTTTTAGATCAGACTGTGTAGATAAAACTATAGGAAAAAACTTTATCGTTAAGGCCTTGCGGTTAAAACGTGGTGGTAAATCGTTATAGGCAGATCGTTGTAGGTAGAAAAATGAAAAATAATAAATTGAAAATAATGTATACGTTTACACAGAGAATCATTGTACATGCGCTGGCAATACTGAGCGCATGCGTACTTATGGAAAATTTAGGTAATGCCAGTGATATTCAAATATATCAGCATCCTACAGCTAAAAATAATCCAATTTTGATGTTGGCGATTGATAACTCTTTAAGTATGACCTCTGTCGATGCTTACTATAAAGGACAATTGGTCTCACGAATCAATGCTTTAAAAAGTTCGCTCATTGATGCATTAAATGCAAAAGACAGTTCTGGTCAATTCATTATTCCAGAAAATACCTATATTGGAATTTCAGTTTTCACATCAACCAATGAAGTGGGGAGCAGCAGTGATTGGTTAAAGGAAGGCGAAGCTGCACGTTCATCTAAAATACTGATGGAAGCAAAGCCTCTTTCAATCACGCATCGTGCAGATCTGATCCGTAATATTCAGAATATTTCTGCAGTGGGAAGCACACCAACGCCCTTGTTACTGTCTGAAACCTATGCGTATTTATTGGGCAATAGAACCGATGGTGAGAACTTAAAAAATTTAGATAATACTATTGCGACAAAATACTCAAATTATTCAAAAGGTTTATCTGGGACGAGCTTAGCGCCAAACGGTACGCGAAAATCTGATGGTTCTTATATTGCACCTTTGTCAAAACTAACAAGCAGTGATGCTCAATGTAGTACTCAAGGCGTGTTTTTTTTAAGTGATGGGGCGCCAGTTGGCCTCAGACCTGCCACGGTATTACCTGTCATGAAAAATGCTTTGGCTGATCCAAATTTTAGTTGTGAAAACTCACCCTTGGACGATGTTTATTATCATTATACAACGGCGAAAGGAGGATCTTCGGCACCGACCTATAATGGCGAGTTTAAGGAGATGGCTACACGTAATTATCCGATAAAAATGGATGATCTCGGCTCAGCCTCAGTTCAACAGTCTGGTTGGCAGAACAGAAGTTCATGGGCTTGTGTGGGTAAAATTGTACAGCGGCTCGCTCATCAGACACAGCTTACAAGCGATGCTCGTCAGAAAAGAATTTATACCTCCACTGTAGGATTTGGTCCGCTCTTTCAAAAACATCCCAATGAAACATGCACTGCCTCAAGTGAGAATGGGCTTTTGAATCATTGTATTTTCGATCGTTCTTATACGGGCATTGGTGCGACAGTTTCGAATAGTTTAAATGCCCAAGCTTTAAAAATATTGGGGAATAACATTGGTAAAGGTGACACTTTAGGCACAAGAAATGAAATAGGGGGGTATACCCAAGCAACTACAGGAGAAGATATTCAGCAAGCATTGAATAATTTTCTGCTTGAAGTGTCATCTGGAAATTTTGAATCTGCAAGTTTTGGAAGTTATGTTACACCTTTAGATCCTTTATCAAACACGCCGTATCCTTATATTTTTGCACCTCAGTTTCAACCTAAAATAAGTCATGTAAATTCAAAATTCGGCTCCACACATCGTTTATGGCTCGGTAATTTAAAAAAATATACATTGAATCTGCAGGGTGAAATGATCGATAAGATCAGTCGCAAAGTGCTTAATCCGTCGGGAGCACTCCAGACCAATACGCGTGATTTTTGGAATATCAGCAATCAGGATGATGGTTTTAGTGCAATTGAAGGCGGTGTCTATTCCAGATTAGGCATACCGATGGCGCAGCCGAATCTGATGAAAGCCAATGATGCAGAACAAATAAAAACACGGCCCATATTCATCAATGCAAAATGGTCAAGTTCAGGGCAACACGCAAACGTTGTTGTGGCAGACCGTGCTTTAACGAAAATCACAACTAAGGATGTAATTACTGCAACTCAACTCGATTCAAATTTAAAAGGCTGGAGACAAAATCTTTATCAGCCTTATTTATTGTCTGCTTTGGGCTATCGTTTAGATCAAGATTTTTTAAATGGCTTAGCGTCGGGTTATGTCTGGGATTCATTGTCCAAAGTGAATACTTTAGAACCGATGAGACAATTAGGGGGTGTGCTGCACTCAGACCCTTTGCTGATCACTTTGGAAGCCAAATATAGTGAGACAGCGGGAGAGAAGATTGGAGAAATGGGTGGTTTAAGTCACCGTAAGGATTATTTGCTTTTTGGCACGATGCAAGGTTTATTGCATATGATTGATCAAGACACTGGTGTTGAAGAGTTTGCATTTTTACCGCATGAAATTCTCCAAAATCCAAACAAGCGTGATGCACTATTAGCCCAATCCAATACAATGATTGGCTCCCCAGATCCACTGTATGGAATTGATGGCGCATGGACTTCAGATGTTGCCTATCGCGTTGATACGCAAAATAAAAAAATAATCGCATCAAAAGCCAATGTGTATGGTGGGATGCGCATGGGTGGAAAAAGTTATTATGGCTTAAATGTGATGACTCCAGCATCGCCATCATTCTTATTTCACATCGATCCGACATTGGGAACTATTCGCAGTGGGAAAGCAGGAATATCGACATCTGTCGTCAATCCAGCGCTGAAAGCGATGGGACAAAGTTGGTCTAAGCCAAGCATCGCCAAAGTAAGATTGAATGGGCTTATCCAAAATGTCTTAATCGTAGGTGGAGGTTACGACACTGCATACGAGACAGAGGGGTATCAACCTAAAACAAGTTTGACACAAAACACTGCAAATGAAGGAGCTGGCGTATATATTTTCAATGCCAACACTGGAGAGTTGCTTTGGAATGCGCGTTTTGGTGAGCGTACTCAGGTTGGTTCAACAGATGTGCGCAATAAAGAATTAAAATATAGCGTGGTGAGTCAAATTAAAGTGTTTGATCGCAATGCAGATGGCTTGGTTGATCATTTATATTTTGGTGATTTGGGTGGCCAAGTATGGCGAGTGGATTTAAATAATAAACGACAAACAAAAGCAGAAGACTTTGGACGAATTAAAAAAATAGCAGATTTTAGTCAGATTAATCAGAAATTTTACGAAATGCCAGCCTTAACGATTCATGATCAATCGGGACAGAGATTTGGCGTATTAAGTTTAGCTTCAGGCAATCGGAGTATTCCGCTGAGTACAGAAAATGGTGCAGATCACCGCGTTTATGTACTACATGATTATGAATTGGCTGAACGTGACCTCTTTAGCTCAACTTCGAATCATTCAAACAATAATTCAAACAATAATTCAAACATTAATTTAAACAATAATTCAAAACAGATCACTGAGTCTGATTTATTGGATTGGTCAAGTATATCAACAGCTTCTATTCATTCGCTTTTAAGTAAACAAAAAAGAGGTTGGTATTATGTGCTGAGACAAACGACAGGGATGGATGAAGGAAAAGATACAGGTACTGTCAAAGCTATGAATGGATATATTGCTATCGCAAATAGTCCTGTGCATTCTGACCTTTATGTATCGTTGTATAACCCAAACGACCCTTCGTCTCAGCAACCCAACCAATGTAGCGGTGGAATTAAAGGTTCAAGTCGTACCTTACAACTCTGTCTTCCTTATGAAATTTGCGGAGATGCTCATTCAGCACTAGATATTCAAAACAAGAAAAATGCAACGATCTCAAATCATAAGTCAGATGGTTTGACGAAGCTAAATCGAATTGCAATCACAGAAGCGGGACAGAAAAAAATAACGTTGCTTGGCGATGGAAATACCCGCTACACAACCACAAAAAAGCTGAAAGCCTATAACTGGTTTGAGCGTCAGTAGGTGAATGATGAATACATATAAGGGATTTACTTTACTTGAGTTGATGATCGTTGTTGTCATGATCATGATCACGATCATTGTCACTATTGCTATTCCGTCTTATCAGGCCTATACAAAGCGAGCAATCACAGTACAAGTACAACAAGAAATATCTAAAATCGCAGAACAACTTGAACGTTACAAAACCAAGAGTTTTTCTTATCGAGGGTTTGATGCCAAGTATCTCTATGATCACTCTACAGCGCTGAGTAGCTTTAAATTTCCAAGTGAAAGCGATGCAAAATATATTATTTCGATTGCAGATATCTCAGAAGCTTCTCATAAAACTCTACTTCATACAGATCAGGGTCTTGGACAAAAATGGGCTATCAGTGCTATTCCGTTAAAGACTAATTTTGATGCCCTATTGCTGACCAGCACCGGTATTCGTTGCAAACATAATCATCTCATTGCCAGTGACTTGGAGAATATCAAAGCTTATAAAGGATGCCATGCACATGCAGATCAATGGTAATCGTGGGTTTAGTTTGATTGAGTTAATGTGTGTAGTCGCGATTATAGGTATTCTTACTGTGATTGCTTATCCCTCATATCAGGAACACATTCGAAAAACCAAGCGAGTCGAAGCTCAATCTGAAATATTGGCTTTGGCGAGTCGTTTACAGCAGTACCAAGTGATTCATCATACTTTTTTGAAAATTTCAGATCACACCTCGGTCCCAATTTCATTAAAGGATCTCGGTCACTCAGGTGTCATTCCTGAAAATAGTGATCCGATGTATGATCTAGAATTCAAAGAAATAACTGAAAATAAATGGGTGTTGGTCGCATCGCCACGACAAGGTACAATACTTGAAGGGGATGGAAGCCTAATGATAAATGAAAAAAATCAACGTTGCTGGATCAAAGCTAAAGCGGTATGTAGCTTATCCAATCAGAGCAATTGGCATAGCGCGGTAAAACAATAAATTCAAAATTGTGGATAAACAATTTTTGATCTTTCTTTCGAAGTAAATATAACGTAAAATATTGCCCTCTATGAAAGGGGTTTGAAATGTTCCGATGGTCGGTGCGTGGATAATCCGTAAAAACTATAAGGTTCTATCATGGTTGTAATTCGTCTTGCACGCGGTGGTGCTAAAAAACGTCCTTTCTATCAAGTTATTGTAACTGATAGCCGCAATGCGCGTGACGGTCGTTTCATCGAACGTATTGGTTTCTTTAACCCTACAGCTCAAGGTAAAGCAGAAAAACTTCGTTTAGATGCTGATCGTTTTGCTCATTGGGTTTCTCAAGGCGCTCAACCGTCTGAACGTGTTGCTTCTTTAGCTGCTCAAGCTAAGAAAGCTGCAGCTGCTGCATAATTTTACATTAAGTAGTAGGTAGCCCATGACACCAACACAGAATGTTCCCGAAGATCGTATTCAGATTGGACAGTTACGTTCAGCATATGGATTAAATGGGTGGCTCTGGATCTATTCCAATACAGAACCAATGAGCAACATCTTTGATTATCTTCCTTGGTACATTGAGACCAAAGAAGGTTGGCAAAGTGTAGATGTAAAACGTTGGAAACCGCACGGTAAAGGCTTGGTTGTTTCGCTTAAAGGTGTGATTGATCGCACTGGAGCAGATAACTTGGTTGGAACCAATGTTTGGATTTCTAAAACGCAAATTCCGAAAGCAGGAATGGACGAGTTTTACTGGACAGATTTGAAAGGCTTAACAGTGTTAGGTTTGGACGATGCTGAACAAGAAGTGAATCTCGGTAAAATCCATGAAATGTTTGAGACAGGTGCTAACGATGTGATGGTGGTTCACGCAACACCAGACAGCGTTGATGCTGAAGAGCGCATGATTCCATGGCATAAAGATGTGGTACAGCGTGTTGATCTTGAAGCTGGTCGTATTTACGTCAATTGGGGCGTAGATTACTAATCCTTAAAGGATGAACGCATTCGGAAAATAGAGGAATCTGCGATGTTTTTTGCAGTGATTACGCTTTTTCCTGAAATGTTTGAAGCGATTACAGCCTACGGTATTAGCGGGCGTGCAGCAAAACGTGATTTGATACAAGTCACTTGTATTAATCCGCGCGACTTTGCAACGGGTAACTACAAAAGAGTGGACGAACGTCCATTTGGTGGTGGTCCAGGCATGGTAATGATGGCTGAGCCTTTGTCTCAAGCAATTAAACATGCCAAAGAGCTTGCTTCGCAAGCGGGATGTGTTCAGGTTCCTGTGGTGTATATGTCACCGCAAGGGAAAACCTTAAATGAAACTGCGGTACAAAATTTTGTCGAATATGATGGATTAATTGTACTGTGTGGTCGTTATGAAGGTGTCGATGAACGTTTGATCCAGACTTATATTGATCAGGAATGGTCAATTGGTGATTATGTTTTATCGGGTGGGGAGCTTCCTGCGATGGTTTTATTGGACAGTATTATTCGGAGACTTCCGAATGTCATGTCTGATGAGCAATCACACGTACAAGACTCATTTGTGGATGGTCTTTTAGATTGCCCACAATATACCAAGCCAGATCATTTTGAAGGTTTGGATGTGCCTGAGGTGTTAAAATCTGGGCATCATGCAAATATTGAAAAATGGCGGTTTTTGCAACGCTATCAGCGTACACTTGAGCGCCGCCCAGAGTTGGTGGAACAAGTCGAACTGACCAAGCAGCAAAAAAAATGGCTAAAAGATCAGTGAGGATAAGTAAAATATTACTTTATCCGAGCGTAAAGCGAGAAGTTTAGCTTCAAGCAAATACTTAAATTTGATTTTGAGTATTCTTTAAATAGGCTCTTTATTGTTTGAGATGGTCAACGATAAAGAGAAAGATAATCGGGTCTATGCGCTTTAGCCTCTATACCCAGCGATGATCAGACCTCTTCTGACTCGCACATATCGGAGATACCCCATGAGCGGTAAGCATCCTTTAGTACAAGCTGTTGAAAATGCACAATTAAGAACAGATCTACCTTCATTTGCACCAGGTGATACTGTAATTGTTTCTGTAAAAGTTAAAGAGGGCGATCGTGAACGTCTTCAGGCTTTTGAAGGTGTTGTAATCGCGATTAAAAACCGTGGCTTGAACTCTGCATTCACAGTACGTAAAATTTCTAGCGGTATCGGTGTTGAACGTGTTTTCCAAACACATTCTCCAATCGTAGCTAAAGTTGAAGTTAAACGTCGTGGTGCTGTTCGCCGTGCGAAACTTTATTACCTACGCGAATTGTCTGGTAAAGCTGCACGTATCCGTGAAAAGTTACCAGCTCGTAAAGTTAAAGCTTCTTAAGTTTAGGCTAAAGTTAAGTTTTATCTTGAGTTAAAAAATGCGCCCTTAGGCGCATTTTTTTATTCTAAAATTTAAAGTTATAAACCTTCAAGCTTTAAGCGGTTCGCATGTTGGCGATATAAGGAAACAGGATCTGGTGCTGTCCAGCTTTTTAATCCTAGCACTTGGTTAACTTCATCAAAGTGATTGAGTTTGTAGTCGTCACGAATAGTTTTACCAAACTTACTACTACACTGACTGACTAAACCATCATTTTTTTGACCATTAAACGCAATGAATCCTGCAGCAGTGAGCGTTGTGTCTGGATCAAGAATATTGGTGGTGATTGCTGTTCCTGTCCATGAGTAGAATGAAATCCCATCCGCAGAATCAGGTCCACTTCCACATTCTTCAGTAGGTAAACCTAAAGGGAATTTGGCATTAAAAGCTTGGCTGCCGTTATACGTTAGATCGTGGATGGATGCTTTGAAATCACTCGGTAAATTACTACGTAATTGACTGAAACTGATAATCGGTGAAATCATATAATCTACAATCGCTGCAAAAACTGTATTTAATGGCTTAGCGCCTTGTACAAAATCGGCGATTGGAGAACCAAAGTTTGAACCACCGACAGTGGTGATAGATGCAACTTTTTCTGGTGCAACGCCTGAAATATAGCGTGCTGTTGGGCCACCATGACTATGGCCGATTAAATTGATTTTATCTTGTCCTGTGAGCGCAAGGACATCGTCAATATCTTGGAGTAATTGTTCACCTCTGACTTCCGTTGAGTTGAGTGGGGACAGTTGTGCTGCAAAAGGACGAGCGCCATTACGTTTGAGATCTGGCAAAATCTGATACCAATAATCCATGCCAAACTCAGGTGTGCCTAATTTGCTAAAACCAAACATGCCATGCACAAAAAGTAAGGGATATTTTGTTTGCGCATAATCACTGTTCGCTTTCCCTTTGACTTCAAGAACTTGAGCATTACTATTGGATATTGCTAACAAAAGACTTAATCCAACGGCTAAATTTAAAAGTTTTATTTCCATGAATGAAATTCTCACATTTATTGTTTTATGGAATGAATCAGTTTTTTTAGATCTCCTATGGGTTATATATAAAAATCGATCATTGAGAAGAATGAGGCCATTAATAAAAAATGGTTGAGTAAAAAGAAATAAATTAAAAATAAAGCTTACATATTGTCAGAAATATTTTAAAAGAAACTATTTTTCAATTGCTTGTGCTTAATAAAGATTTATTTATAAAGTGTGTTTATACATTTTGATGCCAAGCTAAACTCAAGCTTTTAGCAATAAAACGCGAAGATTCAGTCAAGCCATAACTGAAAACTAAGAAATATTGGATTTTAGATAAGTTTGATTGCTCACATTGAGCATCTACTTTTTTAGATGGAGCCGAAGTCTTTGCATCAATAGACCTGAAGCTTGAAATTAAAGCAGGCCAGAACAGTGTGGTTTCCATAAAAAGTCCTTATTTATTCTTATGTTTCTTGCACAATCTAGTGCTAAATTGATTATATCGTCACCATTTTATGCTTGCTGCATTAAGCGACCAGCGGTTTAACGATGGTAGGGCTTTAAGCATCTCTAAAACAACCAGTATCAAGTCATGTGAATATTAAATAGTTAAAACAAGAGCTTATCTTTTGGTTTTAATTGCATATGAATAAATCCTAAAAAAAGGATATCACTCATCAGAGTAATATCCGATATGTTGAATTGAGCGTTTTAATGAAATGGCTTACAGGCCTTGAAGTTTTAATCGGTTCGCATGTTGGCGATAGACTGAAACTGGATCTGGAGCAAGAATGGCGGTTAAACCAAAGAACTGATTAATTGCATCTAAATGGTTCCAGTTGTAGTTGTCACGAATGGTCTTGCCATATTTGGCACTACAACGTGAGACCAAGCCATCATTATCGCCTTTAGGATCAGTCAGTTTAGCTGTAACCCCTAAGAGCATATCTGGATCAAGTACATTGGTCACTGTTCCCGTGCCACCAAATGAGTAGAAACGAATACCTTTTTCAGTCGCAAGGCCTTCGCCACATGCAGTTTTTGGCATACCCAGTGGATATTGAGCTTGGAATTTGGCAGAACCCTGTAAACTTAAACTTTTACCCGCGCTGAGTGAGTCATGGGGGAAGCTATTTGGATCGAGACCTTGTGCCCAGACCAGCATTTTGGACGCAAAATTAACCACATCAACCAAGGGTTTCTCGAGTGGACTATTCTGAACGGAAATAATTAAATCGGCGACTTTAGAGCCTTTTAGGGGGCTGGCAATTGCGGTAGAGGACGCTACTTTTTCAGGAGCGACGTTGCTTACATAGGCGATGCTATGACCACCGTGACTGTGTCCCAGTAGATTTACTTTCGGTTGGCCGGTGAGTGCGATAATTTCATCGACTTGTTGTAAAAGTTGTTCACCTCTAACTTCAGAAGAGTTGAAAGGTGAGACACGTGTTGCCCATACATTGCCGCCATTACGTGCAATATCAGGCAAAATTTGATACCAATAATCTACGCCCAATTCATCAATGCCAGCTCGAATCCAGCCGCCCATTCCGTGTGCAAATACCAATGGATATTTGGTTTTGGCATATGTAGAAGTAACAAATCGCTCCTTAATTTGACTGGTATTTCCCGCATGTGTGAAGGATGTGGACGTAATGAAGCCACATGATAACAAGGTAAATATGATTGGTTTGACGTTCCATTTCATTTTAAGTGCTCTCATTTTTGTTGTTCGGTGATGATGATTCGCTGTTTTAAATAATCATCCGATTTATATTCTGAACATATCCATGTCGAATATTGATGACCCGCTGCGATTAAGTTAATCGCCATAAGGGAGCTTTCCTCCTTTGTCATATACAGATTCAAAAGTTTCCAGACGCAATTGCTCTTGTTGATTATTAAAGTTTTGATTGCGTAATTGTTGTATCGCCGTTTGTTTGGCACTGTCACTCATATTGCTTTTTAAAATGCTGTCACGATTTTGAAGGTAGCCATCTACACGAGTTTTCCAATTGCTTCGCTGACCATCTAGATTTTCTAAGCGTTGGGTGGCTTCAGGTCCGACCAAATTCAAACGCATTTGACGGATTTCTTCACGACTACCGCCACGCGCTTTAATCTCAGCGGTGAGTTTTTTTAAATCTTCCAGCTGTGAAAGTTGCTTGAGGTTTTCTTTCCAATCCTCAGGTAAGTCTTCAAATAAAGCTTGAAGTTTCTGAGCTTTTTCCGCTTCAGAGAGTTTTTTATTTTCCATCACGCTCATTCGCGCAAGGGTATAATCGTTATACGTATCTTCCACACCAAATAATCCTTCACTTTCATAGTCAGAAAAGAATTTTTTGCGCAGATTTTTTATATTATTAAAAATTGCTTTGTAATAACTCGCTTGTTCTTTGTCGATGTTTGGTGCATCAAGGCGACCAATTTGCTCACGATACTGCATATAACGCGACCATAAATCGGTAAGTTGAGACAGTAGCGGTTCGGTATAAGTAGCCGTTGCATAGGTGACGAAATCAATCTTAATCTGTTGAATTTCTTTTTCACCGTATTGAGTCATAAAAAATTCGAAACAGTTTTTAGTCGCTTCGTTCACAATTAAACGATTTGAGGCATCTATTTTCAGCTGGCAATTGATTTGAATATCTTGCTGACTGGCACTGGAGAAAAGCTGACCTTGAGCATTGGCTTGAACTGTGGCTGTACTCGTTTCTAAGGGATTCAGTTGTTGTTCAGCAGGTTGTGCTTGCTTAGATGAATTAAAAGCGGTTGGTTTCAACCAAAAGATGAAAGCAATAATCGCGGCAATAATAAATACAGAAAAAATAATCAATCGTTTCTTTTGATTTTGTTGCATTTCAAATCCTTTGAAATAATTGCATTATTGTTGTAATGAGTTGCTAATTTGCCATACTCAAAACAAAATCAAAACTTAAATTTGTAAAACTTAATTACTGGATTTGATAAGATAGCGTTATCAAATTTTGATGAAATTTACTGTATGTCTCAACAATCTCCAAGAATTAAGCGTCGCCATATTAGTGGCGTATTTTTATTGAATAAACCGTTGGGGATTAGCTCGAATGCTGCATTACAGAGAGTACGTTGGTTGTATCGTGCAGAAAAGGGCGGTCATACAGGTGCTTTAGATCCGTTGGCATCCGGTTTATTGCCGATCTGCTTAGGCGAAGCCACTAAATTCTCTCATTATTTATTAGATTCCAATAAGCGTTATCAAACGACCATTCAATTGGGTCACAGCACGACTACGGGCGATGTTGAAGGTGAAGTCTTGTTAGAGGCTAAGGTGCCTGAACTTAGCGATGCTTCGATCCAAAAAGTGATTCGCCAATTTTTGGGTGAAGGTACTCAAATTCCACCGATGTATTCTGCGCTTAAGAAAGAAGGGCGTCCTTTATATGAGTTGGCGCGTAAAGGGATTGAAATTGAACGTGAAGCACGTCCGATTCATTTATATGCCATTGAGCTTTTATCCTTTACTGAAAACAGCATTACTTTAGATATTACCTGTTCAAAAGGGACGTATATTCGTGTTGTGGGTGAAGACATTGCCAAAGCATTCGGCACTTATGGCCACTTAACTTATTTACATCGTATTCAAACAGGACATTTCGATCTTATACCTGAATATACCATTGAATATTTGGAAACGCTGACTGAGCAAGAGCGTGAAAATTTACTGTTACCTGCTTATGCACCAGTGGATCATTTTCCCAAAGTACAAGCACCTGAAGGCAGAGCAGAGTTTTTCAGTCGTGGTATGGAAAGTAATATTGAACATGCAGAAGAAGCACAAGTCTTAGTGTTTGATGGTGAAAAATGTTTAGGTTTGGCTGAAATTACCGATAAAAAACGTTTAGTGCCAAAACGTGTATTAAACCTCTAACAGAATAAACCTTTGCTCGAATACAAGTAATCGAATAACGCATTACCAGAATAAACCACCAATTAAATAAACCACTAAATTGAAAAAAGAACGACAAATCAGGTGAGTCTAAAGTATGGAAGTTGAAATTATTGTCAGCCTCATCTTTTTTGCATTTTTTGCAGGTGCAATTGACGCGGCGGTTGGTGGTGGAGGTTTGATTCAAACGCCTGCACTTCTGGGTGCATTACCGCAATATTCTACTGCGACGATTTTTGGAACCAATAAGCTGGCATCTATTTTTGGTACAGCTTCAGCCGCATATACGTATATGCGAAAAGTTAAATTAGAGTGGAAGCTATTGGCGGTGATCGCCGTCACCGCATTTATAAGCTCATTTGCAGGCGCAGCTTGTGTTTCGATGATACCGCAAGAAATAATGCGACCTTTTGTGTTGTTCATGTTGATCGTGATTGCGTTATATACCTTCATGAAAAAACAATTTGGTCAGGTGCATTTTCAGCAGAAACTGAGTCGGAAAATGCTGATTTTAGCAGGGCTTGGTGGTTTGGCGATTGGATTCTATGACGGGATATTTGGACCTGGTACAGGCAGCTTCTTCATTTTCTATTTTATTCGTTATCTTAAAGTTGATTTTTTACATGCCTCTGCCTTGTCTAAAATTGGCAATTTTATGACCAACTTTGCAGCGCTAAGTTTCTTTGTCCCGACTGGTAATGTGTTGTTTGCTTTGGGCTTGATGATGGCTGTCGCCAATGTGTTTGGTTCATTGGTGGGCGTGAAAATGGCGCTTAAATATGGCAGTGGTTTTATTCGAATTTTATTTTTGATTTTGGTGAGCATTCTGATTTGTCGTCTGGCTTATCAGATGTTTTTAATGTAACTCATTCTCAACATTAAACTTATTCATACAAATTGCAGCATGATTGCTCTGTGTTGTTGGCGCTAGATTTCTTAAGATTGGGCTACACACAGATCATTATTGCTGCATTTTAAATCATGTGTCCTTTAGTTTATTCCTATTGTTCGTCAAAAGAATCGTCATATAACAGATCTTAAAAGAAAGGAAAACAGATGAATATTTTTGAAGCGTTAAGAGAAAGTCATGAGATACAACGTGATTTGGCTGAAAAGTTAGTGACAACCTCAGGGGATACGCCAGAACGTCGTGAGCTGTTTGATCAATTAAAAAATGAACTTTTTGCGCATGCCGTGGCAGAAGATCGTTATTTTTATATTCCTTTGATGATGACAGATTCAGGTTTAAACATTAGTCGTCATGCGCTGGCTGAACATCATGAAATGGATGAATTGCTTGAGCAATTGACCGAAACTGAATTTAGTAACCCGGGCTGGTTAGCGATCGCTAAAAAACTATCGGAAACGGTACATCATCATCTGAAAGAAGAGGAACATGGCTTTTTTCAACAAGCAGGAAAAATATTAGAAGATAAAGAAAAGTTGTCTTTGGCAAAAAAATATCAAAGTGAATACAGCAAATATAAAAAGATTGAAAAAGACAGTCTAGTCTAAACGGCAATCGGGTTTAAGTTAATGCAATAAAAAAGATGGCTCAAGCCATCTTTTTTTAATCTTTTATTTTTATGATTCATCTGTCGTTGCTAGAGTTGAGTCTGATCGTCTGCTGGCTCTAAAGGTTACGCCGACCGATGCGACCATAATACAAAGTAAGGCAACCCCTTGAAGCAAGCTGATCTGCTCTTTAAGGAGCAACCAACCTGCCAGAGCCCCAAGCGCGGGTGACAGACTCGAAAGAGTGCCATAGCTCATTTTGGATAAGCTTTTTAAGGCCAATAAATCTAATGCATAAGGGATGGCTGTTGCCAATAAAGCAATCAAAAGCGCTTGCGGCCAGTATTCAAATTTGATCAATGCTGTTGGATTATGGACTGCACTGATCGGCAATAATACGAGAGCGGAAAGCACAATAGCAATACTGAGTGCGTGCATCCCAATATTTTGTCGAACCACTTTTTGACCAAAATAAATATAAGCTGCCCAGCAGACACCTGCGCCAATCGCCATAGCAGCACCAATAAATGAAAAGTTTGCAGCATTGGCATCTTGCCATGGCACCATTAATCCGACGCCAAAAATAGCCAAAATGACCCAGATATAATCACTTTTATATTGAATAGAAAGTAATGCCAAGGTGAGTGGGCCTAAAAACTCTAAGCCAACAGCAATACCTTGCGGGAGTTTGCCGAGTGAAGCATAGAACAACACATTCATCAAACACACAGAGCCGCTATAAAACAGCAAATTTTTCCATTTTAAATGTGGTAAACGTTTGAAGATTCTCCACGAACGAAACATCAATACAACTAAAATAGAGGCAAAACATAGCCTTAAAGTCACAACGGTAAAAGGGTCGAGTACTTCGAACAGTTGCTTGGCAAATGATGCGCTGATCTGATAGGCCACCATGGACAAAACCATAAACAGGACAGCGGTAAGTTGGGTGTTTGGCATGGTGCAATGATATTGGAATTATTGCTTAAATTTTAACATTTATTCTTGGTTAGCAGCAGAACAATTCCATTAGACGAGCACGCTTTGAGTTTATTTTTATATTCTTTTTAATCCTATAAAGCTGTTTAAAAGCTGAAGCAAATAGTGACTAAACTAAATCTAATGTTAAAGAGTGGAAGATACGCGCAAACTCCATTATAGAT
>JAHLFF010000267.1 GCA_018883945.1 Candidatus Acinetobacter avistercoris | reverse complement strand
AGATACGCGTATTCTCCTCCATCCAATGATCTAACCATTGTTCACCCAAGTGAGTAAATGTCATTCGTTTACCCGAACCAACTCGACGTAAAGGAAATCCACTTTGATGAGCAAGTAAAATACCGAGTGTTCGTCTTAATGTAGATCCTTCAGCATTGCCAAAATAATGTGTTCTGAGCCGAGTTCTTAAAGTCGATTTACTATTTGGCTTCCCTTTTTTATCTGGGGAAATACCTGAATACACAAGATAGTATTCCTCAAGCTGAATACAGTCCTCTAGCGGAACAATCTCAGGCAAGTTTTTAATCCACCAAAAATAGATGCCATTCTCAGTAGGAATCAGTTTGGAGCTTTCTTGTAAATCAAATCGTGAATAAAGAATATTAGGCAATGAACAGGAATGTATCATTGTTTTTTCCAAAGTACATTCAGCCACTTTTCATCACGATCAGGTCGCTGATCTACTGTAATCCACTGTTTTAATACCCTAACCCCATTCAACTGGTCTAACAATTCCTGAGCCTGCTCTTCATTTAAGTCAGTAAACGCCCTACCGCCTTTTACTCTATCTGCTGTTCCATATTTAAAAGACATATAACAAACACCACCACGGCGTAACGCAGCATGAATACGTTTTAAAACATCAGGGAGACTGTTACGAGCACAATGTAGTAAAGAGGCACATGCCCATACCCCATCATAAACATCGTGCATATCAAGCTCATAAAAACTTTGCTGCTTAACAGGTACTCCTGTCAATTGGGTCGCTCGTTCGACCAATACTTCAGAATAGTCCGTCGCATCCACTTGATAGCCTTTATTTTTAAAAGCCAAAGTGTCACGCCCTGAGCCACAGCCTAAATCCAGGATGCGTGCAGAATCTGGCAACTCAGCTAAAAATGGTTGGTATAGGCTTTCCATATCCACATACAACGTGGCTTGTAAAAATTGATCTGCGTATTGGTTGTAATAGTCTATTGTTTTCATATTGGTTGCTTAGGCTAAACACTGACCCCAGTCTACTAAAAAACAAAAAGATAAGGGAGCATTTGCTCCCTTATCTTTTTAGTCAAATAAATCTGCTCTTACTTCTTCCAAAGCACGATCTGACTTAAAACGATTACATATCGGATGAATAATTGCTCCATTTTCTAAAACACCGTAACCACCTTCTGCTTTCGATTCACGATGATCTACTTCAGTCGATTCAAGGTATAAAGCGCTATCACATACTTCGCAATAGCTCCAAGTTTTCCTTTCCTCACGTTGATACAGGTTTCTTTTGGCTGCGAGTGAAAAATTTAGAGGTTTTTTCTTCTTTGATGATCTTACTGATTGCACAAAGCTCACAACATCATCCACAATACTCTCATCATAATCACCACCAAAACGGTCAAGGTAAAAATCATTAAAATTAATATAATCAAATGATTGACTCATCGAAAGAATGACGGTGTTCAAACAAACTTCATCTTCAAAATCTAAATCCATATTCAGTCCAATACAGATAAAGGCCTGATACACGTTCTTCAATCGCTCATGTGATTTGATCCCACTACCAAACTTACCTACAGTTTCTTTGATCGCCACAGGAATTTTTTCAATTAAACTTTCAACACCACGGCGTGCTCGAGTAAATCCAATAAAATCTATCTTTTTATTCTGTATTTCAAAACAGTCTTGTTCAATTTCACAGACGATAGAGAACCAGGCCAAAAAGGATGTCACTTGAAAACGATTATCTTTATAAAAATATAGTTTTGGGTGTAAGCCCAAACTTGGAATCCGAATACTAATTGGTGGTGTAGCGATACGACACAGCACAACTCTAAGTTTTAGCATTAAATTTTCTACACGCTGACCTTGGTCTATATTCACAGTATTCTGACTAGTATCACCAAACATGATATTCAGGAGTTCATTGACCAAGCCGATTTTTTTACCGTGTGTTAAATCTGGCTCTAAAAGTATTATCTTAAAAAGATGATCATGAATTTGCTCACCCAAAGTGATCACTTCATTTATCCGCTCGTAATTCAGTTCAGCCAAGTTGGATTTATTATCGTTTATATAACAACAAGCATAAATCACATAAAAAGCATCACTTCCCCTATTTTGTAAATGATATTCTTCATCTGGATCTAATCGTTTCGTATCCGAATTGATTGAACAAAAGGCTTTTCGAGCTTCCTCAGGTGTCCCAATGACTTCAATAAAATTAATTTTGGTTGATTTTAATTTTTGCTGAAACTCAGAATCGCTACATAACTCTTGAAAATCAGCTAATCCACCTAATCGATTACGAATCTGACGAATATCTCGTTTTTGTGGTGCCGTGAATTTTGGGGCTCCTATTACTTGCTCATCAATAAAGTATCTTTTGATCCAAGCATAGATAATTGAAATCCTGTGCCCACCATCGATGATATAAATATTACCAGCAGCATCTTTCCAATAGCGAACGCATAAATTGACATTACGATCATTCAAACAGTTTAGAATAAACTCCTGAATTTCAGCAGGGCTCCAGCACTCTGTGGAGCGTTGATTGTCTGCTTTATATAGTTTTTCTAGAATCTCATGGTTGGCGAAGTCATAAAGTGATATTTCAAAGTTATGGTGCAGATTTGAGTGCGACATTTCGTCAGGCACCATCATTTTTCTTTGAATAATATTGGTTAAAAGCTTAGTACGGGCCATTTTATTTTCTCTAGGCAATACTTCTCTATATCTCGTAAGATTACGAAATTTATAAAAGTAAAATTAATTAAACATGACGAAAATTTATTTCGAAAATTTTATTCTTTAAGAACAGAAGAAATAGCTTGGAGAAAATAAGGGATATTATAGAAAATGTTCATGTCTAGTTCCTGTAGTAATTAATTACAAACAAGCTTCCAACTTTTCCACGAGATGGAGGCAAGCCAAACAGGGGTGGAAATACCGTACTACAGAAGACGGCCAGTCATAGACTGCCCTGCTTGGCCTACCATTACGATAGACTAAACATAGTTAACGCAAAAAACCGCCAAAGCGGTTTACTGCTTCTGTAGTAAATTCAGGTTTCCACGCCTGGTCACAGATTTTGCTGTAACATCTTTATCTTATGTGCATAAATTCAATTGGTCAAATTTTATGATTAATATTTAATCAATTGATTCAAAAATAATTACCTATATTTTTAGAGGCTTAAGAATACAGATAAGTATCTTATAATTTCTACAATATCTAGTTGCTGTAAACTGATCGCAATGAAACTCTATATATTTAAGCAGCGTGATTTAATAAAGGAAGTAGATTGAAACTGCAAATTTTATCGGATACTCACAATTCTAAATATTCAATATCAGAGCAAGCTGATGTCATTATTCACGCTGGCGATTTTTCTAATCGCTTAAGCGGTGCAATTGAGTTTGCCGAAAAATGTAAATCTCTCAATAAAAAATTTATCTTTGTTTTAGGTAATCATGATTACTACAGCTCTAACT
>JAHLFF010000266.1 GCA_018883945.1 Candidatus Acinetobacter avistercoris | reverse complement strand
GTATTAGGGGTATCGCCAAGTGGTAAGGCACCGGGTTTTGATCTCGGCATCCGTTGGTTCGAATCCAGCTACCCCTGCCATCTATTTTCTCTATACTTCAACCGCCAAGGGTGCTTCATGCCCAATCTTGTCGTTTTTAGTGGATCTGCACATCCACAATTCGCTCAAAAAGTCGTAAGCCATTTGCACATTCCTTTAGGTGCTGCATCTGTAGGTCAATTTTCTGATGGTGAAATCGCTGTCGAAATTACCGAAAATGTACGTGGTAAAGACGTGTTCGTGGTTCAACCTACTTGCGCTCCTACTAATGATAACCTTATGGAAATCTTAGTAATGGCAGATGCTTTGCGTCGTGCAAGTGCTGGTCGTATCACAGCTGTGATTCCTTATTTTGGTTATGCTCGCCAAGATCGTCGCCCTCGCTCATCCCGTGTACCAATTACTGCAAAAGTTGTTGCAGATATGTTGACTACTGTTGGTATTGACCGTGTGGTAATGATTGATTTGCATGCCGATCAAATTCAAGGTTTCTTCGATATCCCTGTAGACAACATTTACGGTACACCAGCGCTTCTAGCTGATCTACGTCAACAGTCTCACCATAATCTTATGGTTGTTTCTCCAGACGTTGGTGGTGTAGTTCGTGCTCGTGCTGTCGCTAAACAAATGGGTGATATCGATCTAGCTATCATTGATAAACGTCGTCAAAAAGCAAATGAATCACAAGTGATGCATTTGATTGGTGATGTTAAAGATCGCGATTGTGTGATTGTTGATGACATGGTGGATACAGCAGGTACACTTTGTAAAGCAGCTGATGCATTAAAAACTTTTGGTGCTCGCAAAGTCATTGCTTATGCAACACATCCAGTTTTATCTGGCAAAGCAATTGAAAACTTACGTAACTCTGTGATTGATGAATTGGTTGTCTGTGACACCATTCCTTTATCAGAAGAAGCGCAAGCACTTGGTAAAATTCGCCAAGTTTCAGTTGCTAGCATGGTTGCTGAAACAATTCGACGTATTAATAACGAAGAATCTATTAGCGCAATGTTTGATTCTTATCTATAATATAGCGCTAAATTATAAAAGCCCTGCCTCATGGCAGGGTTTTCTATCACTAGACTGGTCGAAGGTCTAGTCAATTAAACTTAAATTAGGAATGTCTATCATGGCAAACTTCGTATTAAATGCAGTAGCTCGTGAAGAATCAATTCAAGGGAAAGGTTCGAGCCGCCGCCTTCGTCTTCAAAACAAAGTTCCAGCGATCATCTACGGTGGTACTGCTGAACCTGTAGCAATTACTTTAGAGCTTCGTCAACTTGTTAAAGCTCTAGAAAACAATGCTTTCTTTGAAGAAGTAATTGAAGTAAATATCGACGGTAAAGCTGAAAGCGTTAAAATCCAAGCTTTACAACGTCACCCAGCTAAAAACACACCTATGCATGCTGACTTCGTTCGCGCATAAGTGTTGATGGTGTAATTAGTGTCAAATAATATTTCACTGATTGTTGGTTTGGGCAACCCTGGTAAAGAGTATGCTCAAACCCGCCATAATGCAGGCTTCTGGTTTATTGAACGCCTAGCAGATCAATATGGCATTTCCCTAAAAAACGATCCCAAATTTCACGGAATTAGCGGTCGCGGCAGCATCCAAGGCAAAGACGTTCGTCTACTCATGCCAACAACCTTTATGAACGCCTCAGGCAAAAGTGTTGTTCCTTACGCCAAATTCTATAATATTACACCTGAATCAATGCTTATCGCACATGATGAACTTGATATGGAACCCGGTATCATTCGCCTTAAAACAGGTGGTGGACATGGGGGTCATAACGGCTTACGCGATATTGTGCCTCATACAGGTCCAAATTTTCATCGTTTACGAATTGGTATTGGGCACCCTGGCGCAAAAGAACGTGTTTCTGGACATGTCCTCAGCAAAGCCCCTTCAAGTGAACAATCACTCATGGATGATGCTCTACATCACGCAATGAGCCGCATCAAATTAATGATTGATGGTGAGATACAACAAGCAATGAATCTAATAAATGCTTATAAACCTTAAGTAATTAAGTTCATAAATGTCCAACAATTTATCTTGCCATGAGCACTTTTTAAGAGCAAAATGCGCTTTCATTTGTACCCCCCAATCGATATTGTTTTTAACACAACAGTCCTAGGGCAACTCAGGAGACGCTTCCCATGCTATCTCGCTTATTAAAAGCTAAAATTCATCGTGCAGTTGTTACTCAAGCAGAACTTCATTATGAAGGTTCATGTGCAATTGATGGTGTTTTACTTGATTTAGCTGGTATCCGTGAATATGAAGAAATTCATATTTGGAATGTAACCAACGGCAAGCGCTTTACGACTTACGCGATTCGTGGTGAAGAAAATTCAGGGATTATCTCTGTGAATGGTGGCGCAGCTCATCAAGCTGACATCGGAGATTTGGTGATCATTGCGACTTTTGGTGATTTCACCATTGCTGAAGCAGATGCCCACAAGCCACGCTTAGTCTATGCAAATCCAAATAATACTGTAAATCACACTGCAAACTGCATTCCTGTGCAAGTTGCTTAGTGATAAGCCAACAAGATGAAAAATAAAAAAGCTCGCAATAGGCGAGCTTTTTTATGCTTATTATTTCGCACGTTCCAAAACGTCATAATGACAATAAACACCAATGAAAATTATGGCTGCTTAAATAAGCGTAGATTTTCAAAATATGGGACTGTGAAATCAAATTAATTTTAAATCTCAATTAACCTTTTCTAAGACTAAGAACATTCAACTTTACAACTTCACAGCAGCGCAGCAACAATTTTTAAATTTCATCCAGACTGTGCAACAAACTTCGACTGATCCCATTTGCACGTAACCATGCCAATTCGTAACTTGCTGTTGCTAATGCAAGCACCCTTCTCTCAAATTCAGTCCAAATCTGTTTAACTTGCGTTGCTTGAATACCCAAACCACTCTCATCAGCAAGTTGTTTGTTTTTTTCACATAATTTTAATGCATGATAAAGTCTACGTCCCTTCGAGGCTGTATCAAAAATACGAATACGTTTGTTTTCAATAAAAATTTCAACTTGTTGAATATCGGCATGCGGTAGCATCGGGACCAATATTTGATCTAGCTGCATATCTAAACGCTGCCAAATCATCATTCGCTGTTCAGCAGTATATGTGTTCCACTGTATAACCTCATGGTTAAATCTTCGACAACCACGACAGACTGCATCACCAAATACCGTAGAGCAACGCCCTGCACATGGGGTAAGAGAAGGTATTCGACGATCATTACTCAAAATTATTTCCTCAATTAAAGCCATATTTATAATATGGTTTTCTCGCATATTCATTCAATACGCGTTAGAATATGCGCCTTGAATTATCCCTATATTAATACATTTGGAGTACTCCATGAACGCTACTGTAGAACAGCTTGCACCTGTAGAACAGCAAGCGACCTCTGGTTGGGTTGTTGCCGCACTTTATCAATTTCACGAAGTTAAAGATTCATTGGATCTTCAACAAAGATTATTGGACTTGGTAAAATCGATCAATCTATGCGGTACTCTAATTGTAGCAAGTGAAGGAATCAATGGCACAGTTGCGGGTGACCGTGAAGCGATTGATACGATTCATCAATTTTTAATCAATGAAGGTTTCACCACACTGGAATATAAAGAATCGTTCAGTGATGAAAAGCCTTTCCGTAAAATGAAAATTAAACATAAAAAAGAAATTGTGACACTGGGTGTTGAAGTAAAACCACGTGATTTAGTTGGACACTATCTAGATCCTAAAGAATGGAACGAACTACTGGCAAGCGACAATGTGGTTCTTGTCGATACGCGTAATGACTACGAATACAAAGCGGGAACATTCAAAGGCGCGATTGATCCTAAAACTGAATCTTTCCGCGAATTTCCTGAATACGTAAAGCAAAATTTAGAACAACACAAAGATAAAAAAATTGCAATGTTCTGTACCGGTGGTATCCGTTGTGAAAAATCAACTTCCCTCTTATTACAAGAAGGTTTCACTGAGGTTTATCATCTGAAAGGCGGTATCTTAAAATATTTAGAAGAGACTCCAGCAGAAGTAAGCATGTGGGAAGGTGAATGTTTTGTATTTGATGGCCGTACTGCGGTAACACACGGTGTTGAAGAAGGTGAACATACCAAATGTCATGCCTGCGGATGGCCGCTGTTACCTGCAGAAGTAGAACTGGCTAGCTATGAACATGGCGTGTCTTGTGTTTACTGTATTGAAAAAACCACTGAGAAACAAAAAGCCGGCTTCCGTATGCGTCAGTCTCAAATTGCAGCAGCAAAGCGTAAACGCCTCTAATTTCATCTCTGAGTCAATCTAAATAATGATAAAACCGCACGATTCTGTCGCGGTTTTTTTTATAGATCTACAATGACCGACTTTCAACACATATGTTCTAAAAATAAAATTCAGTGAAATAGATGAGTCTCGTATATAAGAAATCAGACTTAAACAAAATAAGACTATATTTTAAAAGTTAAAAAAATTAGCATGAACCCAATATTATGAATATAAGCTCGACCATGACAGACTGGATTATTTCAATCATGGAGCAACTCGGTTATTTTGGAATTGCTTTATTGATGTTTTTAGACAATGTCTTCCCTCCTATTCCCTCAGAAATTATTATGCCCTCTGCTGGTTTTACCGCCTCACAGGGACAACTCGTGCTTACTGGTGTGATCATTGCAGGCAGCCTAGGTTCATTAATCGCCGCGGCTGTGCTGTATTGGATTGGGCGTAAAATTTCGCACGACACACTGTTTAAATACATTGATCGCTACGGCAAATATCTGTTTATAAAATCAGTTGATGTTAAAAAATCACTCGATTGGTTTGAGAAATATGGTCATCGTATTGTGTTCTTTGGCCGTATGATCCCTGCTGTTCGTTCATTGATTAGTATTCCAGCAGGCATGAGTCGAATGCCTTTCTGGAAGTTTATGACCTACAGTGCTTTAGGAACCATCATATGGACGACATTTCTAGCCTGTGTCGGATATTATTTTGGTAATAATACTGAAATGATGCATCAAATATTTAGTCAAGTGAGTTACATCATTCTCGTCATTATTGCTGTGATTATTTTTTGGGTACTGTACCGCAGACAACAACGCAAGAAAAAAGCACAATCTAATGGATAATAACGTTCATCAAAAATCTGAATCTCTTTAAAAAATTCAAATCTCTTTAAAAAATTTCAAGATTCACCTTAAAACTTAGATTTAATAGTTTTTGATAATGAGTATTTGGCTGCTTTCAAAAGTCATTATTCACATAACACACTCATCATCAGTACCCCCTCATCCTAACCCTCTCCCAAAGGGAGAAGGGATTTTTAAGTATCAAATTATTACGCCTCAATGAACATTTTTCGACTTATGAAAAAGATCTATTATTGATCATTTGAAAT
>JAHLFF010000265.1 GCA_018883945.1 Candidatus Acinetobacter avistercoris | reverse complement strand
TTGAAAATTGATATCGTTGCTCAAAAATATCCAACACAACGCTTTTATCCGCGCAGTAAAACCAGTTTCAGTTATTTGGCACAGCATTTGACACGTCAACAAATACAAGATGCGCTGGCTGTACTTGAGGTTGAACAAGGCGGCGCAGAAGATGAATCACAAATGACGCTTGCCGTTCCTGAAGTCGTCGAAAATCAGCAGCCTATTGCGTGGATTAAAGCTCATTTCCCCATGGGGACTGTGGCGGGTAATTTTTTACATGAAATTTTTGAATATTTAGATTTTCAGAATTCATCAAATTGGGCGGTAGAGATTAAGCGCCGTTTTAAAAATGAATATTCCATTTTAAGAAATGAATTAATTGAAAAAAGCCAAAAGGCCTTTCCAGAGCATTCGGATCATGACGCATTATGTATTGAGTTCATGTTGCAATGGTTGAAGGATGTCTTAACGACGCCTATTTTTAATGATTTTCAGTTGGTTGCGCTGGGTCCTCAACAACATCTTGTCGAGTTTCCCTTTTATTTAGCCTTATCAGATCGGGTTTTAGCGATTCAAAGGATTCATCAACTCTTCGGTGAGTACGGTATTGTTATGCCAGAATTTAAAGAAGCCAATTCTGCTCGCTATTTAAAAGGTGAGATTGATCTTGTTTATTTTGATGGTCAGCAATATCACATCGCCGATTATAAGAGTAATTTTTTGGGTACGAGCCAAGAAAATTATCGTCATAGTGCAATCAAAGACAGTATGTCACATGCAAGTTATTGGCTTCAGGCAGCACTTTACTTGGTTGCATTACACCGTTATCTCAAAGTCCAATTGCTAGATTACGATATGCAGCGTGATTTGGGTGGGGCAACGTATCTATATTTACGAGGAATGAATGGGCAGCCAGAGCAAGGATATTTTTATTGGAAGCCTGAAAATGAATTTATTTTAAGACTTGATGCTATTTTAGGTTATTTTGCTGATGATAAATCCATCAAAATAGCGTGATTTATTGAGATAATGAGATATTAAACAATATTTTAGACTGTGGATAATGGTGTTTAAAACCATGTTTATAACTTTGAGGATAACTGTGTGGAAAATAATCAGCATCTTGAGAATCAGACACCGCAATGGATTAGTTCTTGGGCTGAATTTATCTTAAAACAGTCATCGCTCAGTGTGAAAATAGATGAAAATTCAATTAAATTGGTTGAGCAAATTCTTTTGGCCACATTGCAAGGGGATAGTTGTATTGCGCGAACCGAACAAAGCATTGAATTATTGAATCATTTTATGATCAGTGCGGAGCAGGCTGAAAAGGAAGTTGCTCCTTTTGTTTATGATGATGAGTATTTATATTTATATCGTTATTGGGGATTAGAACAACGCTTGTCTGTTCAAGTTAAGCGATTAAAACAACAACAATTGACCGAAATCGATATTCAACCCTATGCGCATTTGCTTGAAGATGAATATCAAAAAAATGCATTGAGTATGGTCGCTAAGCAGTCGCTAAATATTATTACAGGTGGTCCAGGTACAGGTAAAACCTATACGCTGGCACGAATCATTGCTGTATTAAGTCAATCAACACCAGATATTCAAATTGCGATGGCAGCACCTACGGGTAAAGCCGCACAGCGTATGCAGGAAGCCATGCAAAAATCATTTGCAGATGAAAAGCTGAATGCACTGGGTTTGGTATCCGATCAGTTAAAACAACAAGATACTTTCACAATTCATCGCTTATTGGGTTTGGGTACACAGTTCAAACCGCGTTTTAACTTAAAACAGCCGTTGCCTTATGACATCATCGTCATCGATGAGGCGTCGATGCTGGATTTAAACTTGGCGACTTTATTGTTGGAAGCGATTCCAGATCACTGTCGTTTAATTTTATTAGGCGATGCCAATCAGCTGGCGTCAGTGGATGTCGGTGCGGTACTGGCAGATTTACAACAAGTCGATGCTTTAAAAGATAATCATGTCAACCTAAAGACCAGTCGCCGTTTTAAAGAAGGGGCAATGATTGGGCTAACCGCACAATTTATACAACGGCAACATCAATCTGATATTTCCGCTAGGGCTTCCTTAGATTTTGTTTCCTCAGATATTTTAGATGCATTTGAACGAGACGTCGTTCCAGCATCTCTAATCAGTAAAGTTCAATTAAAACATGGCATGCAAGATATCGTTCAACTGGAATATTTACCAGAACATATACCAGCACAACAATTGAATGATTATTATCTAAAATTGAGTTGGGGTTATCAGCGCTATATAGAGGCTTTAAAAGACTATATTGAGTGTGAATATCAAGAGGATAAAATACACAACATCATCAATGCTTTTGATGATTATCGAATTTTGACTGCTGTTCGTCATGGTGTATTTGGCTTAGATCGAATCAATAGCGAAATACAAAGTATTCTATTGGCGCAGTTCCCTATGCAGAATAAACAAGGGGATTGGTATATCGGTCGACCTGTGATGATGACCTATAACGATTATCAACTTGGACTTTCCAATGGTGATATTGGAATATGTTTTAAACATCGTACTCAAAGTGGTTTATTTGAAGTGTATTTCCCCAGTTTAGACAAATGGTTGCCTGCGACTCGACTGCCTAAATCGATTCAAACTGCGTTTGTTTTGACTATTCATAAATCGCAAGGTTCCGAGTTCACTCATACAGCAGTCGTGTTGGATGAGTCTGCTACAAAACTGTTAAGTCAAGAGCTGATTTATACCGCGATAACGCGTGCAAAATCTGTAGTGAGCATCCTGGCAAACCGTAATGCTTTTTCGCAATCATTGACTATTAAAACGGTAAGGTCGGGCGGATTGGTCAATAAAATGAATAGCTTATTTTTATCAAACAGTTAACTCTGTTCAAATAATTTTGTAAGCAATAGCGTACACAGATTAAGGATATTGCCGCATAGAGCTTCTGTTGTTTTTTTGCGATGATTGCTTACATAAAGTGTTCAACACGGAAAGTTGAATAAAATCGCTAATAATAATAATGAGAGTCGAGAGACTGCGAACTTACAAGAAGTAAGTAAAAAAGAGGAAATTTACAGCCGCTAAGCCTTGTAGTTTTGGGAGAGACTACAGGGCTTTTTTATGTCTAATGATTGCAGTTTATATACACTGTTTACAAAGTGTACGAATATGCTTACACATTTATACGAAAAGTGTGACTTGTTTGCTATTTTTTAATTGTGCATAATCTGTGCATAGGGAATAGAAACTCTTAAGAACAAGGACCGTATTAATAACAATTTGACAACAACCCATAATAAAAAATAAATAACATAATTATAATTAAAACATAAGAACCTACAGCGTAAAGACAAGCCCCTAAGTTTACTTAGGGGCTTGTCTTATGTGGAGTTATTTAAAAACTGTTGAAGCGAAAGTTTGAATAAAACAACGTTTAAAATAAGCATTACACAATATTGGACTCGAGAGGCGATGAACCAAAGAGTGAGCGGCGTTGAGGTTTTGGTGTCTTATGGCATTGCTTTGAAATTTGATAAAGCACATTGGCTAAAGCGGGTAGGTGTGTGCCAATGACAGACTTACCTGTATTGAGAAAAGAAACACTGATATCACGTTCAGGGTCTGCCCAACATAATATGTTAGAAAAGCCTAAATGACCAAAAGCTTGTCCTGTATTCGGGCCAAAAATTCCAATAGGATTACTCCCTAACATAGGGCCAAGGGCATAGCGCATTGGTGCAAGTAAGGTGCGATCAATCGTGATATTGGATGTAGGTAAAGTGGCACGAAATACGGTTTCAGGGCTTAATATTCTTTTGCCCTGATACTCACCACCATTGAGTAGCATTTCAAAAAAACGATTGGCTTGTTCTGCAGATGTGTAGATATTTCCCGCAGGACAAACAGTATCCATAAACCGTGAGTCATTGGTAACATCCACTGCCAATTGTAAGCCACCACCCAAAACGCGATTTAAATACTGGTCTGTACCGAGTTTTGGATGCATTCCCGTAGGATAACTCAAAGCCACTTGATCGCGATATTCAGGTTTTAAACCATAATTAAAGAATGGCATATCCATCGGCTTTTCAATATTTTCATGCAGAAAATCACGAATATCCTGTCCAGTTACACGTTCAATTAATTCACCTAAAATATAACCTGCCGTAACTGCGTGATAAGAGAGTTGCGAACCTGCACGAGCTATTGGTTTTGCTGCATATAATAATTTTAATATTGCTTCGCGATCGAATAAAAGCTCAGGTGTCACATCCGTTTCAATTTTAGGAATTCCACCTCGGTGCGAGAGTAAATGAAAGATCGTAGCGCGACGTTTTCCATTGGCTGCAAATTCTGGAATATAGCGACTCACTGGATCAAGTAAATTAATTTCACCTTGCTCATTCAGTAGGTGAACCAACATGGCATTGATCATTTTAGAGGCTGAAAATAAGCAAACAGGTGTGTCTGATGTTGCGATGACATCATGAGAATCTGCAGTTTTCCCGATATGAGCTCGACTATAACCTATGCTTCGATTGATCATGATATGACCTTTACGTCTTAGGCACATGCTTATCATCGGGTGATTGCCTGTTTTATACAACGACTCTACGCTTTGCCAAATTTCATCAATTTGTTCTTGAGTCATACCTCCGAGTTCAGGATTAACTTCATTTTTTGAGGTGCTAATGCTCTTTAAATCTTCAGGAACATAATAAGTATTTTTAGAAAGTAATTTCACGCTTGTTCCATGCTTCATTTTTTTTATTGAAAGTTAGTATGCCTTTTTAGTTTTTTTAAGTCAGTATCTTAACTGCCATACCTTAAGTGTTAATTATGCAAACTGAATTAAAGGCGGATAACTTTGCAATTTGAGGGTCGATCCTTTAAAATAGTCCACTGCTGTAGTGATGCACGGCAGTCAGTTTTGTTTTGAAGAATAAAATTGATTTGTATCAAAAACTTATCTTATAAGCATCTCGGAGAAATCGAATGGCTTTAACAAATGCAGATCGCGCAGAGATCATCGCTAAATTCGCTCGCGCTGAAAATGACACGGGTTCACCAGAAGTTCAAGTATCTTTATTGACTGCTCAAATCAATGATTTGCAAGGTCACTTTAAAGAACATAAACACGATCATCATAGCCGTCGTGGTTTGATTCGTATGGTTAACCAACGCCGTAAGCTTCTTGATTACCTTAAAGGTAAAGATACTAGTCGTTATGCTGCATTGATTGCTGCTTTAGGTTTACGTCGTTAATTCGATTAAACTTTTATTTTCGGAATATCGCATGTTAAGTGCTTTATTACTGAGAGTTAGAGTCTGTCTAGATTTGTCTAGATAAAAGAGAAGGGGCGATGTTTCGCTCCTTCTTTGTGTTTCAAATTCGTGTTTTACTCAATATGAGTATTTAAATTGTCTAGTGAGGTCGGCTTCTAAGCTTTGTCATTTAAATCCAATGGTGTGAATGTCAAACCTTAGGGGTCTCCACTAGAATAAAATCAGGAAAAATAAAACATGTCGATGTTTAATATTATTCGTAAAGAATTCCAATACGGTCAACATACTGTTGTTTTAGAAACAGGTCGTGTTGCGCGTCAAGCCAACACTGTTGTGATTACAATGGGCGGCGTGACTGTTCTTGTTGCGATCGTAGCTCAGCCTAAAGCAAAAGCAGGTCAAGACTTTTTCCCACTCACCGTAAACTACCAAGAAAAACAATATGCTGCGGGTCGTATCCCAGGTGGTTATGGTAAGCGTGAAGGCCGTCAATCTGAGTCTGAAACTCTAATTTCACGTTTGATCGACCGTCCAATTCGTCCATTGTTCCCAGAAGGTTTCTATAACGAAATCCAAGTAACAGCGACCGTTGTATCTTCTGATAAAACGATGGATGCTGATATTGCTGCGATGATCGGTACTTCAGCTGCAATGTCTATCGCGGGTGTTCCATTCCGTGGTCCGATTGCAGGCGCACGTGTTGGTTTGATCAACGGCGAATATATTCTTAACCCAAATCACGAACAGTTAAAAGAATCTGATCTTGATCTTGTTGTTGCGGGTACTGAAGCTGCTGTACTTATGGTTGAATCAGAAGCGAAAGAGCTTTCTGAAGACCAAATGTTAGGCGCTGTACTTTTCGGTCATGACGAAATGCAAATCGTAATCCAAGCGATTAAAGAATTTGCTGCAGCTGCTGGTGCGGTTGAATCAACTTGGGTTGCACCAAGCAAAAACGAAGCACTTTTAGGTCAATTAAAAGAAGCATTCGAAGCTAAAATCTCTGAAGCTTATACTGTAGCTGTGAAACAAGATCGTTATGCGGCTCTTGATGCACTACATGCTGAAGCTGTGGCTCAATTCGTTCCTGAAAATGACGAAACGGGTATTGCTGACGAAGTAAACGAATTATTTGAAGACTTAAAATACCGTACTGTACGTGACAATATTTTGTCAGGTAAGCCACGTATTGATGGTCGTGACACGAAAACTGTTCGTGGCATTGACGTACAAGTGGGTGTATTGGGTCGTGCACACGGTTCAGCATTATTCACACGTGGTGAAACTCAAGCGTTAGTTACAACGACTTTGGGTAATACTCGTGATGCATTGATGGTTGATACATTATCAGGTACGAAAACTGATAACTTCATGTTGCATTACAACTTCCCTGCATATTCTGTCGGTGAAACAGGTCGTGAATCTGGTCCTAAACGTCGTGAAATTGGTCATGGTCGTTTGGCACGTCGTGGTGTTCAAGCCGTTCTACCACCAGCTGATCGCTTCCCGTATGTGATTCGTATCGTGTCTGATATTACTGAATCTAACGGTTCGTCTTCTATGGCTTCTGTATGTGGCGCTTCATTGTCACTTATGGATGCAGGTGTGCCTTTGAAAGCACCAGTTGCGGGTATCGCAATGGGTCTAGTGAAAGAAGGCGAGCGTTTCGCAGTTCTTTCTGACATCTTGGGTGATGAAGATCACTTAGGTGATATGGACTTTAAAGTAGCTGGTTCTGCTAACGGTATTACTGCGCTTCAAATGGATATCAAGATCGAAGGTATCACTGAAGAAATCATGGAAGCTGCATTGAACCAAGCTTATGCGGGTCGTATGCACATCCTGAATGAAATGAATCAAGTAATTTCACGCGCTCGTCCTGAAATTTCTATGCATGCCCCGACTTTCCAGGTGATCAACATCAACCCGGACAAAATCCGTGATGTGATTGGTAAAGGCGGCGCGACAATTCGTGCGATTACTGAAGAAACTAAAGCGGCAATCGATATCGAAGATAACGGTACAGTTCGCGTATTCGGTGAAACTAAAGCGGCAGCAGCTGCTGCAGTTGCGAAGATTCAAGCATTAACTGCTGAAATCGAACCAGGTACAATTTACGTGGGTAAAGTGATTCGTATCGTTGAATTCGGTG
>JAHLFF010000264.1 GCA_018883945.1 Candidatus Acinetobacter avistercoris | reverse complement strand
AGCGCTTCACCGCTGTTAATGTCATCCCCATCAGAATGTATAGACCCACCTGTAAAATGATCAAATAGCATCATTGCATGGCCCTGTTCAACATACTCAGTGGCATGTTGTTCATGCTCACTCAATATCTGCCCCCCTTCCCAAATCGTTTCCTCTCTTGTTTCCCCCACTTCAGCGGGGATAACCTGACGGCGGAACACAAAGCAAGCGATGGATGAAAGACCAGAAACAACCACGGACCTTGACGCGAAACGCCGTCCATCTGCTATGCGGTTAGCCACGCTATTGATAGGCTTTAACATGATTATTTACCTTTTAAAATTGCATATTCTTGATCACTCAAAATACCTTGAGCATGTAAGTTTTTAAGCTTGTTTAGGGCATCATATTTCGTCTGTGCTTTCTGCTCTCTGGCGATAAGCGCTTTAGCCTGTCTCATTGCTCTAGCCTCTAGCTTTCTAATCTCGCCTTGTAAATTGGGCTTAATCTGATTACGGGGCGTATTGGCTCTTACAAGTTGCTCTGATAACGTTTGAGAAATTTCTTTTTTACTTGTTTTATAACGACCGCCGACTTGCTGTGTACGCTCTTTTTCAAGTGCATTGCTCAAATATTGACGACCATTAACTGATTTAATCCAGTGCATGACGCGAATAATGTGCTTACATGCAATGCCTGTCGTATTGGGGTTTCTAATTTTAGGAAAGCCGCCTTCTTTGCGACCTAAAACCGTTCCCGCCACTGTATTTAAATATCTAAACCAATAATTAAAACGACCGCAATCGCATTCAAATTTGACCCGACCTTTCGATAATCTATTTTGCACAGTCGTTGCTTTGACTCTATCTGGATGAAACACCAATTCATTGAAGGCCATGAACTCAACATTGACATGGTGATAATTCACATCGCTATCACGGCTTGCATTGGTAATAAAATGAACATGGTTTTCTTTACGGCGTGTTGGCATCGCTACATGGATTTGTTGATTGGCACGGTCAATATCTTCTTGACGGCTTAACGAAATCACCTGGTCTACGGTGATACCACCCTTATAAGCCTTCTGCATCTGCTCAACGTTTGCCGCGAAAGCGTGAAGATCCTCTTTGGTTAAAGCACGGGTCATGCCTTCTGGCATATTTAAAGTGGTCTGTAATGCCCGTTTAAAATCATAATCACCCGCAATATCTGAAGGTCTTAAAAACGTGGGCTTTGAGCCCTTTTTATCATCTTTGCTTTCGCGTTCCTCTTCGGCCCATCTTCGTTGTTGATTGGCTTGTTTTTGGCGTTGTTTAAGGTCTTTCCCTAGCCCGCCTTTTAGCAGTGCTTCGCGTAATTTGTCAGGATTAAAATCATCATTAATCATTCACAACCCCAAATTTCTTTTGTAGTGTTACCACGGCGTTTAAGCTTGGTAGCAATACAATTTTTAAGGGTAACGGTTCATGTGCAAATGACACACCACACGCTAGACGAACAACATCACTATGCATTCGGGTCTTATACACACGTAAACTTACTAGTGAAGCATCGTATATTTCGTCTTCACCGATCTGGTAGGGCATCAATGATCCGCCATAGCCAGTACGTAATGCATTAATTTCTATATGACGGCGTAGAGCGTTATAAAATTCATTTCGCATAGTAATGAAACATAAAAAAGGACTAAATCAATTATGACTTAGCCCTAAATGGTTATTTTTCGATATTCCTACGTGCGAATTACTTCTTGACATACTCCCCCACTAAACTGTTGGGGAGTATGTCAAAGGAAAGGATTGTTATTTAATTGCTTTAATTTCGAAACCAACAAGACCAAGGCAAAAGCAAGCAAGCCAGCAATGACCAAAAAGAATATATCTTTCGAGTAAACAAAAGCTCCAAGACTAACCAATATTGAGACAAACACGCAGACTGAAAGCACTAAATATAATATTTTTTCCATAATAGCGGCTTCGTATTGATTGAATTATGTGTTTGGAATATATCAGAGCCAAATTACATTTATTTAACATAGAAATAGAACAAATATACACTTTTTATTAGTTCTGACTAAATAAGCACATTACTATGCAAAATAATTCTCTCGCAGAAATACTGAGAGGTTTTTCTTTTTGAGGTGGTGGAGATTGACTAGATTAATCCCCCCAGACAAATGGAAGTGTAATCGCCTGCGACCACTCGAACCTCCCCATCAAGTGGTGAATCCCAAAGGAATGAGTCAGTACCTTTATGCGCATCAAAAAAAGCTTTGATCTGCATAATCACTTCTTTGGTTTCTGTGCGCTTAGAGGCGCAGATGTAAAAATGACTTACTCAACAGTCTTGCTTGATTAGAGCTTGCAAAACGTATCTTTTTTGGTACAATTAAATAAAGAGGAGCATGTGATGCCTGTAACACCATGCTTTTACTCCACGGGTTTGTTAAAAAGTCACAAAGCACACCAAAATCAGATTTAGCTTTAGCTAAAGAGCGACTTAAACAGTCACGGAGATCATGATGAATAACTTCAATAATGAGCATGTTGGCAGCAGTTTTGATGACTTCTTACAAGAAGAAGGTTTACTTGAAGAAGCGACCGCTGTTGCAATAAAGCGTGTCCTTGCGTGGCAAATAGCTGAGGCAATGAAAGCTCAAAAGCTAACCAAAACTGCTATGGCCGCAAAAATGCACACGAGTCGAGCATCCCTAAACCGCTTGCTTGATGAGGACGACACCAGTCTTACGCTAACCACACTTGCAAGTGCTGCGAATGCACTAGGTCAAAAGATTCATGTAGGGCTTGTTCCTGCTTGACATCGTCTCCGCCCTTCAGGGCGGGGAGGACGTCAAATGAACAGAAGTGAGTGGAAGATTAAGGTTTACATAGGATTATGCATTCCTACACATTAAACGTGCTGTAAGGATAGACATTCATGTTGTTGTAATTTGCAAGATTAGAGTGACGGCCCAAAATTTCAATAGAATAATCACACCACCCGTTATAAGGGCTATTTTTACTCATACGGTCTGAATAAACACGGATGCAATAATAACGCTTTCCACTAATGACCACGCTAAATGTGTCCATGAAACGAAAGCCCGCATCATTGGTCCACTCAGCGTTATAAGGCGAACCAACAACCGATAAAATATCTTGTGGCAAGATTGATACGGGTAATATGATATGTGCATCAGTATCCATACCGTAGATTGTGACCATCAATGATTGACGAATAAAACCATCAGGCATGATTTGAACAGATGCCTTATTCACATGATACTTATTGGTGACTTGGCCAGGTATAGTCGGATACGGCGTTGCAGCTTTACCCACATCACGACTAAAAAATTTAAAGGCATTCGCCGTTGCTGTTCCGCCAACTGCCAATTCAAGCTCACGTATCTTATTCTGAAGTTCGCCAACATAATCGGCAATAATATCTAGCTGCTCTTGATGGTCCAATAATCCTACATTGTACTGTGGGTGCGGGTTTACATGCTTTTCATGTTCTAAAATCAATCCCATGACAATTGCGCCACTTTGATCGATCACAACTTCAATTTTTTCTAAAATAAAAGCTGAAATAGTCAGTCCAAAAGACAGAACAAAACTAATTTTAGGTAAAAACTTTAATAAGTCGCCTTCCGCAACGCTTGCAATCGCAAATAAAACGCCGTCTTCATCAAATAATCCAACCGAACCAACAGATAAAAGCTCAGGTGAATCAATGACCGAAAAGAAACGTAATGTATTGTCATTTACGGATGTGCCACCTGAAGCAATAGATGCTTCATAGACAACATTTCCAAGCGCTGTACGCTCATCATTTAATACCGAGATAAAACGATCTGTACTAAATTTTACAGTCTTCAAACGCATATTTAAGCCATTTGAATCAGCCTTTAAACATGCCTCTACTCCCGCCTTAGTAACCTTTAATTTAACTGAATCACTCATTGCACAATACCTTTGATTATTTTTTCAATTTATACGCTGAAATTTCGACTGATTTTCCCGATATTCCTAAGAAAATAAATCTGAAACGGCGCTTGCATGTTCAAGTGGACTAGATGGGATTGCCTGGCTAACTGACTCGGCATCATGGCCATAAGTTGCAGGGTCTACAGTCATTCCATCACTCGCAGGGGTGTATTGCGTCCCTTCTAAGAAAATGAATGCAAACGTATCGACAATATCGGGTGATGTAATACCTTTACGGCGCATTTCTTCTTTTGATAAAATTTTGAAACGTGCCTGTTCATCGAACGTGTAAGGAATACGGGTTAATTGCTCGACGACCTTGCCCTTGATATATATGGTTTTAACTTTAAATCTGCCCTGGTTAATTGCACGTGATAAACACACATAAGCTTGAGCACGTTTATTGACATATTCCTTACGGTTTTTATTACTAAAGCATTGGCCGCCCCAGTGCATCGGCTTGAAATAGATCCCTAGTGATTTAAGGTTTTGAGCTAAGCCCGCACCCGCGCCGTTCGAGTCAAGCAATACAGTTGCATTTGAATACTCAATTAAGCATTCTTCAATAACGGCGGTTAATTCATGAATATCATCATTGTTTTTACATAGTGGAATACGGACTAATTCAGCACGTCTAGCCTGTCTGCCCCATTGCGCCGTACCCCAAACTTTAGCAATCGTAATAGTCGAGTCATCACGCCCCACACCACCACCCACATCGACAAGAATAAAATACCCATAATCGGCGTGAAGTTTAGGATGAACAGACGCGCCTTGATACGCCTTTTCGGCCATGCGTTGTGTGACAAGAAACTCGCCCGCTAAATCTGGGAAAAGTCCGCGAATACGAATCATATATTGCGGGTCATCACGTGACCCATATTGCAATAATGACTCTTTAATTTTGCTGTCTGAAACGATTGGGGACATTTCAGAATTGAAAATTAATGCGTTCCAGATACCACCCGCTTTAATTGATAATTTATGGTGCGTGTCATAAAAGAATCCTGACGGCTTGGCGGGCTGTGATGTAAGCACCATGCGGTTATCATCGTGTGTCAATGCACCTGTTAAAACGTCAAATACACCTGTATCGACCGCTGTTGCCTCATCAACCCAAATCATCAGATAGTCACCATGGTTTCCCGCTAATGCTTGTGGGTTGCCCTTGGGTGCTGTTTTGGCATAAACGTGCCAGGTCTTTTGATGACCTTTGATATAAACCGACTCAGCCAATACCGTGATGTAATCTGCAAGCCAGGCTAAGCGTCCGTTTCTCATTAAAGACAAACAGATTTCAATTTCTTTCCAGACTAATTTTCTAAGCTGCTGAATCTGAGGCGCTGAAAACATCATCACGGAATGCGGGAAAAAGCATAAATGCCATAACGCCACTACACC
>JAHLFF010000263.1 GCA_018883945.1 Candidatus Acinetobacter avistercoris | reverse complement strand
GTGTATTGCCATTTGTCCAACTGGTCACAATTGCAAAAACGACAGGAATTTTGTACTGCTGAACTAAAGGATAGACATGGGTATAGCCACTCAGCGCACCATCATCAAAACTAATGACCACAGCATTTTCTGGCAAGGGAGTCCCATTTTTCTTTGCTTCAGCGATCTCTTGTAAACTGATTGGGCGCCACGGGGATTCTTTTATCCACTCAAAAAACTGGACTAAATTTTGTGTACTGACCGCATAAACATCTTTATCGCCCTGTTTCAATACGTCATCTCGAACATCATGAAAAGTTAAACCGATAAAGCTACTCTCATCAGATGTTTGAGCATTTTGTATTTGCGCGTAACTTGGCGAATGATACAAACCAAGTGCTAATACCATTGAGCTGAGTGTTATATTTTTTTTCATTAGAATTTACCTTCAAAGCCCAACTGGCCATACCATTTTTTTTCTTTCACTCCGTCGTAGGGATGCATTCCCCAGCCAACACCATATTGAAGTCCCCAAGTTCGCGTGATTTGCCATTGATGAACATAACGAATATCCACTACAGGCTCGGCATTAAACTCATTTTGTTTATAAAATCCAGTCGTGAGTGAAAATTTTTGCGTCAATGATTGTTCGTATTCACGCCAAGTTAACCAATCATGATTAAAATCAACACCCACACCAATACTTTTCTTTGGGCTGAAATAAGCAGTTTGTTCTAAACTATTACGACCTAGATAACTGGATAGCCCTACTTGAGTCTTATGATGTGCTTGCATGAAAATGTTTTGCTGATATCTTGCACTCAACTCTTGTCTTAAGTTTCCATCACTAATATCTGTAGACTGATATTGTAAAGAAGCTAGTTTTGATTCATTGGCTTGCCAAGATAAACCGGCCGTATACGACTGTGCATCCTCATTCATTTTGAGTGCTTGTAAAGGAATCTCAGCTTGAGTTGAAAAACCCAAGTTATATCGCCAGTGATCATCGAGTCGATGATTCCAACTCGCATCGAAACCAAAATTTTCACCATTTAAATCTTGTGAAAGCATCACGGAAATAGACTTTTGTTTTGAGTCCCACTCTCCACCAATACCTAAACGCTCATCTCTAATTTTGCCTTCGCGATAATCACCCATCTTGTGCTTATACTGGGTAAAAACACGGTAATTATCATCAATCCAAGGTGTATTTAACCGAGTTGTTGATTCAACATCTTTAGTCCCTCTCAACGTTTCCAAGACTTGATTTTGATCGGCTTTACTCTTTGAAAGTCGTGAATCATGCGAAATAGAAAAACGTTCCCGATCATTAAGTTCTTTATTACTTTTAATCACGCTGGTATCTGTAGGATAGCGTTGACTTAACTTTATGGTCTGATTACGCCAAGCTGAAATATCACCAAGTGCTTGTTGGTTTTGCATTTCATTAATAGACGTGCTTTTAGATATCGGCTCTATACCATTTAAACGTTTTAATGTTTGTTCAGATTGCTGAGGTTTTTCGCGCCAACGTTGGATTCGTACGAGGTTGTTGATCACTTCCTCATTATTGGGTGCACGTTCAATATGATGAGTTAAAAACTTTTCAGCGGCATTCAAATGATTCGAATAAGCAAGCGAAAGTGCTTTTAAATTTTCGTAGTCATTTCGTTCAGGATGTACACGCTTATCGACCCCTTTTGCCAGACTGTATTGAAAGGTAGGCGTCTTAGAATCAATGTCTTTGATCAAAGCATTGGCTTGTTTATATTTCTCTTGTGCAATCAGTGCGTAATATAAAGAGGTATAAACATTCATATCCGCATAATTTTTTTCACTGAACAGTGAATTATAAAATCGCTCAGCTTTGGTGGCTTGTTGTGTTGCAAGGTATGCATCTGCAATCGAATGCCTTACATATGCAGGTATATCGGTCAATGGCAGATTGAGTTTATCACTGACTGCCAACACTTCTCGATGATGGCTGCGATAGCTTAGCGCATAAATATATTCAAATTGAAAACGACGATACAAATCTGGATCTGGTTTAAATTCCGACTCAATGTCTGTGGCATGTTTTAAAACTTGATCAATCTGTGCAAAGCTCTGGTGATCTGCTTGCCCTTGATTGGCTAAAAGTTTTTGACTCTTAATCGCATTTTTAATGGATTCAGAGAATTGTCCCAACAAGGTCTGTCGTCGGCGCGTATGGGTTAAATCAATTTCAGGATTTTGATGAATCCATGCCAAAGCTTGTTGATACGATCCCAATGCGATTAATACATTCAGATATTCTTGTTGAGATGTAGCATTAATGTCCTCAATATTATTTTTTTGAATGATGGCTAAAGCACGAATCGGTTGGTCAATCATTCGGTACGCATAAGATAATTGAATCAACTGATCTTCATTTGCCTGCTCAACATCTATTTTCTTTAATTGAGCTGCAGCTTCCAGCTTTTGCTGATTCTCAGCCAGTAGAACTGCTTTTAGAATGTCGAAATCAATCGAGTTATTAATTTTTTTAAATTTTTCGAGTAAATGTAAAGCATTCGAAAATTGTTTTTTGTCTCTATAGGCTTTAATTAAAGGTAACTGAGCATAAGTTGGAAAGTCAGCAGCTTGAATATATTCTAACCACCGTAGATCTTCATCCAAGTACCGTTTGTTTTGTATCGACAGTAATAAATAATCAGCAATCAATTTTTGGTTATCTGGATTATTTTCTAATAATTGTTTGAGCTTGGAAAGTCCAACGTCAACCTTACCCTCTTTCACAGAAAGAACAATGTTTTCTCTCTTTTGATCAATTGCATTCGTATATAGAGTTGCTGCTTGAATATTCGTTACCGTTAATGCTAAAACTGTTATAGGAATAAAATGCTTCAAATTATAAAAATCGTATCTAGTTTTCATTCTAAAAAAATCACTTGTTGCCCCGAGTAAAGTGTGATGTATTTCTCAATTTATAAATATTATGCAATTTATTACAGAATTATCGTTATCTAATGTAACGTGAAAAATATGCAAATAATCAATTATTTTTTTTAATTCAATTCATTATAAAAAAAGCCAAAATCCAACACTTGTAATTACTTATATTTTATAAGGGTATTTTGTAAGTTCACGTAAATAAATCGATATTAATTTTCTTATTCGCACATAAAAAAAATTTTAGCAATCGCAGAAGTTAAAGTGAGATATGGCTATTTTTTTATTTCGTTGTTTTAAATTCACTGTCATCAAAACCCATAAAATTCATTTCCAATATTTCATAAAAAATCTCTGGATTAATTTTGAGCTTTATTTTGCAAGTCTTCTGAGTTTATTTATTGAAATTTTAGCTTACATGATAGCTTTAAATATTCATCGGAATCACAAACTCATACGTATTTTCTATTCCTCATAATTGATGAGTTCAAGCATTTCACAGATCGATTGTAGCTAAAACTTATTCTTAAAATTTGATTAATACGGTTGAGTAAAATGTATAAAAACAAAGTTTAATCAAAAAAAATTTGAGTCAGTAATCACTGGCTCAAATATAATAATATTGAATATGAAAGATAATTTTCAACCAATTCTACGTTTTAAACCTGTCATTTGAAGTACACGTGTTGAAATTTCCTCAATAGACATTTCTGAAACATCCAGATATTTAATTCCTTCAGAAATATAAATACCTTCTACCGCACGAAGTTCCATTTGACACTGACTAAAACTCGCATAACGACTATTGGCTTTTCGTTCAGTACGTATTGCCACCAAGCGTTCAGCATCAATCATCAAACCAAACAGTTTACTTTTATGCGCTTTAAGGACGGCTGGTAAACGATTGTCATCTAAATCTTCTTCGGTAAGAGGATAATTCGCTACACGAATACCAAACTGTAAAGACAAGTAAATAGAGGTTGGTGTTTTACCAGAACGTGACACCCCGATCAAAATAAGATCTGCTTTATCGTAATGACGCGTACGTGCCCCATCATCATTATCCAATGCAAAATGTACTGCATCAATACGTGATTTATAAGACTCGGAATCAGTTACCGCATGCGTCTGTCCGACTAAAGTTGTAGGCTCGGTTCCCAGTACTTCTGAGAGCTTACTGATCATGCCTTCAAACACATCTAAATTAACAGCATTGGCAGTGTTAATGATATCTCGGACATATGGATCAACCAGTGTATCAAATACCAAAGGCAACTGACCATCACGCGCTGAACGCTGGTTAATCTCAGCGACTACGGTGGTTGCAGCTTCTTCTGTGGTTATATAAGGAATAATATGAATATCAAAATCGACATGAGGAAATTGAGCCAATAAAGAATGTCCAAGTGTCTCAGCTGTAATCGCTGTTCCATCTGAAATAAAAAAAACACTCCGTTTAATTTCTTTACTTTCTGTCATTAAAATTGTCCTCAAATATTTGTTTAAGTACTATATAATCATTATAGTAAACCGTTCTTACATGGCTGTCGCTTAGTAAAATATTTTTGCTAAGTTTTTATTCAAAATATCATGCCAAGATAGTGATTAATACTGCATAAGTGGAGTAACAACTTTGGAAGCACGCGTAATCGGTCTGGAAAAACTAGGCAAGCACGACGTAGAAATCGTGGGTGGTAAAAACTCATCGTTAGGGGAAATGATCAGTCATTTAGCAAATGCTGGTGTTTCAGTACCAGGTGGTTTTGCAACGACCGCAGCTGCTTATCGTGAGTTTCTTGAGCAAAGCGGCTTAAATGCTAAGATTTCTGCAGAGCTTAAACAACTCAATGTTGATGACGTGAATGCACTAGCAGTAACCGGCGCTAAAATTCGCCAATGGATTGTAGATACCCCGCTTACAGCAACATTAGAAAAAGAAGTTCGTGACGCTTTCGCTACACTTTCTAACGGCAACCCAGATATCGCAGTTGCCGTTCGTTCTTCTGCGACTGCAGAAGATTTACCAGATGCGTCATTTGCGGGTCAACAAGAAACATTCTTGAACATTCGCGGTATTGATAACGTTCTCATCGCAATTAAAGAAGTCTTTGCATCATTATATAATGACCGTGCTATTGCTTATCGTGTTCATCAAAACTTTGATCATGACATTGTTGCATTGTCTGCTGGTGTTCAGCGTATGGTTCGCTCTGAAACAGGTGCTGCTGGTGTAATGTTTACACTCGATACCGAATCAGGTTTCCGCGATGTAGTCTTTATTACTGCCTCTTATGGTTTGGGTGAAATGGTGGTTCAGGGTGCAGTAAACCCAGATGAATTCTATCTTTCAAAACCGCTACTTAATGCTGGTAAACATTCAGTACTTCGTCGTAACCTTGGCTCTAAACATCAAAAAATGATTTATGGCGAAGAAGGCTCTACCAGCAAATCTGTTGTTGTCGTTGATGTTGAGAAACAAGATCGTCAACAATTCGCTTTAAACGATTTAGAACTTCAAGAATTAGCAAAACAAGCTTTGATCATTGAAAACCACTATGGTTCTCCAATGGATATCGAGTGGGCTAAAGATGGCGATGACGATCAAATTTATATCGTTCAAGCACGTCCTGAAACTGTAAAAAGTCGTGAAAATGTCGGCACTATGGAACGCTACCTGCTTAAACAAAAAGGTACAGTACTATGTGAAGGTCGTTCAATTGGCCAACGTATTGGTTCTGGTAAAGTACGTATCGTTTCATCAATTAAAGAAATGGATAAAGTACAAGCAGGCGATGTTCTTGTTTCAGATATGACTGACCCTGACTGGGAACCAGTGATGAAACGTGCCGCAGCAATTGTCACAAACCGTGGTGGACGTACATGTCACGCAGCAATTATTGCGCGTGAATTGGGTGTTCCTGCAATTGTTGGCTGTGGTAATGCAACTGAAGTTCTGGTCGATGGTCAAGAAGTTACAGTATCTTGTGCTGAAGGCGATACAGGCTTTATCTATGAAGGCGCTTTGGATTTTGAAATTCAACGTAATTCAATTGAATCTATGCCTCCTCTTCCTTTCAAAATCATGATGAACGTGGGTAATCCTGATCGTGCCTTTGACTTCGCTCAAATACCAAACGAAGGAATTGGCCTTGCACGTTTAGAGTTCATCATTAACCGTATGATTGGTGTGCATCCTAAAGCTTTACTGAATATTGAAAGCTTACCACGTGAAACACGTGCAGCGGTGATGTCACGTACAGCGGGTTATTCTTCTCCGATCGAATTCTATGTTGAGAAATTAGTTGAAGGTATTTCAACGCTTGCTGCTGCCTTTGCTGATAAACCTGTAATCGTTCGTATGTCTGACTTTAAGTCAAATGAATATGCAAACTTAATCGGCGGTAAGTTATACGAGCCAGAAGAAGAAAACCCAATGTTAGGTTTCCGTGGTGCAAGCCGCTATGTTTCTGACAATTTCCGTGATTGCTTTGAACTTGAATGTCGTGCATTGAAAAAAGCGCGTGACGAAATGGGCTTGACCAATATTCAAATTATGATTCCTTTCGTACGTACTGTGGCGGAAGCGAAACGTGTAATTGAACTGTTAGGTCAAAACGGTTTAAAACGCGGTGAAAATGGCCTTAAAGTCATTATGATGTGCGAATTACCGACCAATGCACTATTAGCAGAGCAGTTCCTTGAACACTTCGATGGTTTCTCAATCGGATCAAATGACTTAACACAATTGACATTGGGTCTAGACCGAGATTCTGGTATTGTATCTCACCTGTTTGACGAACGTGATCCAGCAGTGAAAGCACTCCTTTCTATGGCGATTCAAGCTTGTCGCAAAGCAGGCAAATACGTTGGTATTTGTGGTCAAGGTCCTTCGGATCACCCAGATTTAGCACAATGGTTAATGGAACAAGGAATCGATACTGTTTCTTTAAATCCAGACTCTGTTTTAGACACTTGGTTCTTCTTATCAGAAGAAAAAACTAAACAAGCGTAATAAAACGTGTTAAAAAAAGTCCCATTCGTGGGTCTTTTTTTTCCCATCTTATTTTAGTTGTTTTGAGATTTAAGTTTTATGCAAATTTACTTGGCGCGAAATAATCAACAAGCTGGTCCTTATACCTTAGAGCAAATCAATCAAATGCTCGCAAGCCAACAAGTTCTTTTGACTGATTTAGCTTGGCATCAAGGTATGACTGAATGGAAAGTTTTAGGCGAACTCACACAAGGGCAACTTGAATATCAACCTCAAGGCTATACGAGTCCTGCACCTTTTAATCCAATCCCAGACTCGAATACCCAGCCTCAGGATTCACTCCATCAAGTAAAGATTGAAAAAAAAATACCTGAAGTAGAATTGGCGCCCTTTTACTCTAGATTCATCGCTAAATTTATAGATATATTTTTGTGGTTACCTGCTACCTATATTTTAACGGCTTTTTTTACCCCAGAAGAAGATCAGAAATTCCTCGCTTTGAACACGAAGCTTTTAGAAATGTTCATGAGCAAAAGTACCGATGTTGAGTTAATGCAAAGCACTCAGACTGCTATATTTAGCATGATCCCGAGTACCGCAATTACAAGTGCTGCTATTTACATCTTGATTATGTTATGCATTCAAGGCTTCTTATTGCACAAACATGGACAAAGTATTGGTAAAAAATTATTGGGTATTCAAGTAGTAGATTATAACTCTGGGACAACACCCGGTGTAGTCAGAGCATTTATTCTAAGATCCTTGGTGTTCATTTTACCAACATTATACTTAATGCCTCTTTTCAGCATCATTGATTACTTATTTTCCATTGGCAAAAAGAAGCAAACTTTACATGATAAGTTGGCTAAAACCAAAGTCATCAAACGAGCTAAATAAGCCAAAGGGATGCAAAAGCATCCCTTTTTTTATATCTTTGATTTTATTAGATAAATAGTATACAAAAAATAAATCCCGACTAAAAAAATTGGTTTTAGATCTTCATTTTAAAGGCGCAATATCTATAGCTTAGTTGGGTTAGATAGGGCATAATGGCCTACAACGTAGCGGTGTCAGCACGATCAAAAACTCCCATAAACCAGTTTTTGATTTTTAATCGTGTGGCACTATTATCGCTATCCCATATTTTTTTTAGGGAATGGGACTCTTCACCGAGGTTGTAAAATGAGACAAACAATTTTAGCTGTATTGTCTTTATCAACGCTTGCTGCACTCTTAACTGGGTGTGGTGGTGATATGGTACTTCTAAACTCAAAAGGTCCAGTCGCTCAAGGTCAATCAGATCTTATGATGACTGCGATCTATTTAATGCTTTTGGTGGTGATTCCATCAGCAATTATGGCATTGTGGTTTGGTTGGAAATATCGCGCGTCAAATAAAGATGCAGACTATAGACCAACATGGGCACACTCTACAGTTATCGAAATCGTAGTGTGGGGTATCCCGTGTATTATTATTGGTATTCTAGCGTACTTAACATGGTGGGGGGCTCACAAGTATGACCCTTATCGTCCGCTTGAATCAGACAAAGCACATTTAACTATTCAGGTTATTTCTGAGCAGTTCAAATGGATTTTTGTTTATCCAGAACAAGAAATTGCAACAGTTAACGAAGTGCGTTTCCCAGAAAAAACGCCAATTAACTTCAATATCACTTCTAACTTCACAATGAACTCATTCTTCATTCCGCAGTTAGCAGGTCAGATTTATGCAATGGCGGGTATGCAAACTCAGCTCCACATGTCTGCTGACGCTCAAGGCGTCTACCGTGGTTTCTCGTCAAATTATTCTGGTTATGGTTTTACACAAATGCGCTTCCTTGCTCATTCTGTGTCTGAAGCTAGTTTTGCTGAATGGATCTCTGCGATTAAAGCGGGTAACGGTACTTCAGTAAATCCTGAAGCTGTTCAAAAAACAGTTTTAGATCAGACTGAATTTGCAACCTTACGTGATGGTAACCGTGGCAAGCATCAAATCGAAGTGATTGTAGCAAACGCTAAGACAGATGCTGAAAAAGAACACGCAGCAGCTGTTGAAGCATTGGGTAGCTACCCAACGAAGCCACACCCTGTGACTTACTATTCTTCAGTTGAACCAAAGTTATTCGAATCTGTAATCAATAAATACATGAGTAACTACCATGGTGCTGATCACTCAGCGACTGCTAACACTCATGAGGCGACTGCTTCTGACGAACATACCGCTGTTGAACAAGCTTCATCAGCTGTAGGGGAATAAGATATGAGCTTCTTAGGTAAATTAGGTCCTGATGCAATACCATACGATCCAATCGTATTGGCTACAGTTGCAATGATGATCCTGGGTGGTATCGCACTTATTGCTGGTATTACCTACTTCAAAAAATGGAACTATTTGTGGTCTGAATGGTTTACATCTGTAGATCATAAAAAAATCGGTATTATGTACCTGATTGTTTCTGTCGTCATGTTACTTCGTGGCTTTGCAGATGCAATCATGATGCGTCTTCAACTGTTCCTTGCTAAAGGTGGCGGTGAAGGTTATTTACACCCAGAACATTACGATCAGATTTTCACCGCGCATGGCGTGATCATGATTTTCTTCGTTGCAATGGGTCTAGTTGTAGGCTTAATGAACATTTCTGTACCATTACAAATTGGTGCACGTGACGTTGCCTTCCCATTACTAAACTCGCTAAGCTTCTGGTTATTCGCTGGTGCTGCTGGTCTAATGATGGTTTCACTTGTATTAGGTGAGTTTGCTGCTACAGGTTGGATGGCTTACCCTCCACTGTCTGGCATTGAATACTCTCCAGGTGTAGGTGTTGACTACTATATTTGGGCACTTCAGATTTCAGGTCTAGGTACACTTCTTACTGGTGTTAACTTCTTTGTTACCATCATTAAAATGCGTGCTCCAGGTATGGGTCTTATGGACATGCCGATCTTTACGTGGACATCTTTATGTACCGCAGTATTGATCATTGCCGCATTCCCAGTATTGACTGCTACGCTAGCAATGTTGACACTTGACCGTTACTTCGGTTTCCACTTCTTTACAAATGACATGGGCGGTAGTCCAATGTTGTATGTAAACTTGATTTGGACTTGGGGTCACCCAGAAGTATATATCTTGATTTTACCAGCATTTGGTATTTTCTCTGAAGTTACATCTGTATTCTCACGTAAAACATTGTTTGGTTACAAATCAATGGTTTATGCAACGATTGCAATTACAGTTCTTGCTTTCGTCGTATGGTTACACCATTTCTTCACTATGGGTGCTGGTGCCAACGTTAACGCGTTCTTCGGTATCATGACCATGATTATTGCGATCCCAACGGGTGTTAAAATCTTCTCATGGTTATTTACCATGTATAAAGGTCGCATTACATTCACATCACCAATGTACTGGACACTTGGCTTCCTTGTTACTTTCGGTATCGGTGGTTTGACAGGTGTATTAATGGCTGTTCCACCAGCTGACTTCTTAGTACACAACTCACTATTCCTAATTGCTCACTTCCATAACGTTATTATTGGTGGTGTTGTATTTGCAATGTTTGCAGGTATCACTTTCTACTGGCCAAAAATGTTTGGTTGGCAGTTAAGCGAATTCTGGGGCAAAGCATGTTTCTGGTTCTGGTTCTTCGGTTTCTATTTCGCATTTATGCCGCTTTATGTACTTGGTTTCATGGGCATGACGCGTCGTTTAAACTCGTATGACAACCCAGACTGGGATCCGTACATTGCTATCGCACTTTTCGGTGCTGTACTTATCGCAATTGGTATTGCATGTTTCATCTTGCAAATCATCGTGGGTTACTTACAACGCGAAAAAACTTTAGACGTGACTGGCGATCCATGGGATGCACGTACACTTGAATGGTCTACATCATCTCCTTCTCCATTCTATAACTTTGCTATTGTTCCTCAAGGTAACGGTATTGACCGCTTCTGGACTGACAAAGAGAATGGCGTAGCGTACGCTCGTCCGACTAAATACGAAGATGTGCATATGCCAACTAACCGTGCTGCTGGTGTCATTATTGCTTTACTCCTTACAGCAATGGGTTTTGCTTTAATCTGGCATATCTGGTGGTTAGTGGTTGTAACTTTCGTTGCGTCTATCATCAGCTTCATCGTAAGTTCGTTCACTAAAAAAGTGGACTACTACGTGCCTGCTGCTGAAGTTGAACGTATTGAAAACGAACGTTATGCGTTACTTGAACAACACTTGAAGAAGGACTAAGGATATGGCTGAAGTACTTCATCACGAAAACCATGAGCATGATGAACATCATCACGATGATACAGACATCACTGTTTTTGGTTTTTGGACATACTTGATGAGTGACTTGATTTTATTCGGTACACTCTTCATTGCGTTCGCTGTATTAAGCAGTCATATTCCACCAGGCACACCGAGTGCGAAAGAACTTTTTGGTGATACATTAGGTTTCGTTTTAACTGAAACTTTTGCACTCCTTATTTCTTCGGTGACCTTTGGTTTTGCTGTACTTGCTTCTTACAAAAAGAATGTTAACCAAGTTCTTGTGTGGTTAATTATCACATTTATCTTTGGTGCAACATTCATCGGTATGGAACTATATGAGTTCAATCATTTAGTTCATGCTGGTCACGGTCCAAGCGTTAGCGCGTTCTTATCTGCATTCTTTACTTTGGTAGGAACGCACGGTATTCACGTGACATCTGGTTTGGTTTGGATGATCGTGTTAATGGTTCAAATCAAGAAAAATGGTTTGACCACTATCAACACACGTCGTCTTGCTTGCCTAAGCTTGTTCTGGCACTTCCTTGACATCGTATGGATCTGCGTATTCAGCGTAGTGTACTTGATGGGAGTATTATAATGAGTCACGATCATAATGCTGCGGGTGCTTCTCACGGTAACGTAAAGCAATACACTATTGGTTTTATTGTTTCTGTTCTCTTGACTGTAGTACCTTTCTACATGGCAATGAACTCAGAAGACTTTAGCCGTGGTGCTATTATTACTGTGATCGCAATTACAGCGGTTGCTCAGGTTCTTGTACAATTAGTTTACTTCTTGCACATGAATTCATCTTCTGAACAACGTTGGAACGTGATTGCATTTATTTATACAATTCTAACTATTGCTGTACTTTTAGTTGGTTCTGTATGGATTATGAACTACTTACATTCCAATATGATGATCTAAACGGTTGTCATGTTGAAAAAGTATTTATTCCTGACTAAACCAGGAATTCTCTTTGGTAACTTTGTTACCACCTTGGGTGGCTATTTTTTAGCTACCCAAGGTTCTGTAGACTTCCTTCTCCTGCTTTTAACTCTGCTGGGTACAACGCTGGTTGTTGCTTCAGGATGTGTGGTTAATAACGTTATTGACCAAGACATCGACCACAAAATGCAGCGCACAAAAAATCGTGCACTGGTTAAAAAAACCATTTCTGTTCCTGTAGCTTATGTTTTTGCATTGGTACTGGGTTTAATTGGTTTTAGTATTTTATGGTTTTGGGTAAATGCGTACGCTTTTTTATTCGCTGTTATTGGTTTTGTTGTCTATGTAGGTTTTTATAGCCTTTGGACAAAACGAACTTCAATTCATCAAACTGTCGTAGGCAGTCTGTCAGGTGCAAGTCCACCTGTGATTGGCTATACCGCTGTAAGTGGTCAATTTGATGTTGCAGCCTTACTTATTTTTATCGTATATGCATTTTGGCAAATGCCGCATTCATGGGCAATTGCTATATATCGATTCGATGATTATAAAAATGCAGGTATTCCTATTCTACCTGTAGCGCGGACAATTCGACGTACCAAAATTGAATCTTTGATTTATGTGATTTTGTTTACCGTTGCCTTGAATGCCATTTATTTATTTGGTTATACCAATTGGATTTATTTAGTCATTACCAATGGCTTATGTTTATATTGGCTCTACCTTTCTGTAATGGGTTTTAAAGCAGAAAATGATCAAATCTGGGCGAAGAATTATTTCTTATTCTCGGTTATTTTGATCACGATTATTAGTTTAAGCCTCAGCTTTACTTATATCTCCCCTGCACCCTATTTACCGATTTTTTAAAAAAGATAGAGTCTGACTCTATCTTTTTTTTCTTTGAATTCTAAATGCGATTCACTGACTTAAAATAATACTTACCAAACAATTTACAATATAAACACTAGATCAATCGTGGTAAAAATCGAATCAACAACTCAATTCTTTTTTCAACTTTTTATTCATCATCCTCAAAAAACGATCTAAAAATAAAAGCCCTATACTTACTAAAACTCAGCAACCTACTAAAGAAAATAATTGACTTTCTCATTGATGAAATTCTAAGCAATATAAAAGTTCTCATTTCAGAAAAATATGTTTTATCGAATGGATGACCACTAAATCCCAAAAATGAGCAATTATAGAAAATTGAGTGCCAAGAAGAATGTGTAGACCTTTCGTGTGTGCTGTAAATATAGAAAGTTTCATTTGTAATCATAACCAATCTTTCCTATAATAAGCCCCTCGCAATTTATGCGGCACAACTTCGGTTGTGACTCCTTGCTTCATATTAATTTATTTAATATGGGGCTGTATAAACCGTAAGGAGCTGACAATGCGTCACTACGAAATCGTAACTCTGGTACACCCAGACCAAAGCGATCAAGTTGTGGGAATGGTAGAACGCTACATTTCTCACATCAAAGAAGCTGAAGGTCAAATTCACCGCTTAGAAGATTGGGGCCGTCGCCAATTGGCTTACCCAATTAACAAAATTCATAAAGCGCACTACATTTTAATGAACGTTGAATGTAGCCAAACTACGCTTAATGAATTAGAAGAATTGTTCCGTTATAACGATGCAATCCTTCGTAATGTTATTATTCGTCGTGAACACGCAATTACTGAAGAGTCTTTACTTGCTAAAAGTGCTGAAGAAAAACGTGCGCGTAAAGCTCAACGTGAAGAAGCACAACAAGTTCAAGATTCTGCTGAAGCATAAGGAGAACATTCAATGGCACGTTTTTACCGTCGTCGCAAGTTCTGCCGCTTTACAGCAGAAAAAGTTGTGTATATCGACTACAAAGATATCGATACATTAAAACAGTACATCACTGAAAACGGCAAAATTGTTCCAAGCCGTATTACAGGTACTAAAGCTCGTTACCAACGTCAATTAGCGCTAGCTATTAAACAAGCTCGCTACTTGTC
>JAHLFF010000262.1 GCA_018883945.1 Candidatus Acinetobacter avistercoris | reverse complement strand
CCTTCAACAATTTTCGCACGACGTACTTGGATGTTTTCACCGATTTTTTGAACAAGAGCGATACGCGCTTCTTCAACAGTCGTACCATCTTCTAGTTTCAATTCAGCAATTTTAGCAGCTTCAGTTTCGTTTGCAGCAAGTGCAGCAGCAGCGACTTTATTTGAGAAACCAGCAAAGTTTTCGTCTTTAGCAACGAAGTCAGTTTGGCAGTTAACTTCTAGAAGAAGTGCTTTGTTGCCTTCTTGAGCAATCGTGATTGCGCCATCAGCAGCAATGTTACCTGCTTTTTTAGCAGCTTTTGCTTGACCAGATTTACGAAGGTTGTCAATTGCTAGCTCAACATCACCATTTGATTCTGTTAACGCTTTTTTGCATTCCATCATCGCTAAACCAGTACGGTCGCGTAATTCTTTTACCATGCTCGCAGTAACTGCAGTCATGTTGTTCTCCTAAATACGGTAGAAAATGAATCTGTTCAACAAAAAACGGCCCAAAGTGTTCTCTGGGCCGTTTTGCTTTTAACGCTTACTTTGCCACCGTTACGTGTCGCAAAATGACAATTCGGCGTCAAATCGCATTAAGCCTCAGGAGCTTCTTTAGCAGGTTCTTCAGCTTTAGCTTGAGCATTTGCTTGAGTTTGAGCATATTCTTTACCAGCAAGAATCGCATCAGCCATAGCAGAAGCATAAAGTGTAACAGCACGGATCGCATCGTCATTACCAGGAATAACGAAATCTACGTTATCTGGGTTAGAGTTTGTATCAACGATACCGATTACTGGAATACCAAGGTTCTTAGCTTCTTTGATCGCAATTGCTTCGTGATCAACATCGATAATGAACAATGCGTCAGGTAAACCGCCCATGTTCTTAACGCCGCCTAAAGAACGTTCAAGTTTATCCATCTCACGAGTACGCTCTAAAGCTTCACGTTTAGTAAGCTTAAGGAAAGTACCGTCTTGAGATTGAGTTTGAAGATCTTTCAAACGATTGATCGATTGACGAAGTGTTTTCCAGTTCGTCAACATACCACCTAACCAACGGTGATCTACATACGGTTGACCCGCACGTTGAGCTTGTTCACGAATGATGTTAGAAGCGGCACGCTTAGTACCAACGAACAATACTTTGTTCTTTTTGCTAGCAAGATTGTTAACAAAGTTCAAAGCATCATTTAACGCAGGAACAGTATGCTCAAGGTTGATGATGTGAATTTTGTTGCGCGCGCCGAAGATGTATTCGCGCATTTTTGGATTCCAAAAACGTGTTTGGTGACCAAAGTGTGCGCCTGCTTGAAGAAGGTCGCGCATGCTTACGTTGTAATCTGCCATTTTCTTTACCTTAAAGTTTTGGGTTAGGCCTCCATATGTCCGCATTATCCACCCCAAAGGGCACCCAGAGTAATGTGACGACATATGTGCGGATTTAGTTGCCCCAGTTTCAAACAACATTCGTGCATTGATACACGAAAAAGCATTTGATAAATTGGGCGGCTATTTATACCATAGTCACACACAAATTTCCAAAAGTTTTTAAAGATCATGAACAGTACTTACGAGGCTCCACGTCGACTTATTAAAACTGCTGACGAAATTGAAAAAATGCGTGTAGCAGGACGACTTGCAGCAGAAGTTTTGGATATGATCAAACCGCATATAGTTCCTGGGGTAACCACCTTAGAACTTGATACGATTTGTCATGACTACATCGTCAATAAACAAGAAGCGATTCCTGCTTGTTTAGGCTACGGTGCAGCTCCAGGCCGCCCTGCTTTTCAACACGTGATTTGTACCTCGGTCAACCATGTGGTTTGCCACGGCATTCCATCTGATGCGAAAAAATTAAAGAAAGGCGATATCCTGAATATTGATGTGACTGTGATCAAAGACGGATATCATGGCGACACCAATATGATGTATGTGGTTGGTGGCGAGACATCTATTCTTGCGGAACGTCTATGTAACGTTGCTCAAGAAGCGATGTATCGTGGTATGGAAACAGTAAAACCGGGCTCTACCATTGGTGATATTGGTCATGCCATACAGCAATATGTTGAAAGTGAGCGTTTCGGCGTAGTTCGTGAATATTGCGGTCATGGTATTGGCACTGTTTTCCATGACGAACCACAAGTATTACACTACGGTCAGGCTAACTCAGGCATGATACTTGAGGAAGGTATGACCTTTACCATCGAACCAATGGTGAATGGTGGAGATTGGAAAACCAAGTTACTTGGTGACAAATGGACGGTGGTGACTAAAGATCATAGTCTGTCTGCACAGTATGAACACACCATTTTAGTTACCAAAACTGGACTTGAAGTTTTAACAGCGCGTCCAGATGAAGATTTGTCTCGTTTTAGCTAAAATCTCTGCATTTAATTTTAATTAAAAATTGAATGCCCTAAAAAAGACTCATTTATGGGTCTTTTTTACAAAATAAATATTAGACACTATTTTTCTGTTCAATGATTCGAGTCACACTAAGCACAACATCCTCAAAATACAGCTCAAAAAAACCATCAAAATAATTACAAATATCAATCAATCACTGTACAAAATCCAAACAATCATTTTTGCAAAATCTTTGAATATCAATGGGTTTTGCGAATACACTCTAAGATGAAAATATAAAACAAAAAACTTATGACCGGACAGGGAGTCCATCAATGAACAAAAAAATTTTGTTGTGTTTAGCTGCGTCGATAGCTTCACTTTCATTTCACAGCCAAGCAGAATCTTCATTTTTCAGTTTAGATCCGAATGCAGATTTCAAAAGATTTTCGATTTCTGTAGGTGGTTTACATGTAATGCCACAAGGAAAAGCTCAAGCACCTAAAATAACTACAGCAGTTAAAGAAGGTGAAGTTGCAAAAAACGGCGACATTACCTTAAGTACTGTCTATGAAAACCTTGACCCAAGCGTGGATCAGCGAGGGCTTGAGTCCGCACTAAGAGTATTAGGATTTGTAACAGGCGGCACCCTACCTGGTGCAGTCAGCGGTTCATCCGTAGTAAACGATATATCCGCTTGGACAATGGATGGTGCAGGCATGGAAGCTGAAGATGTCACCACACTGGGTATTTTGATTAACTACTACTTTAATGACAATATTTCACTTGAAACCAAACTCGGCATTCCACCTAAGGTGGATATCAAAGGTGTGGGCAATATTACCGCCCCATTTACTGCTGTAGCTACACCTGCTTTGGCTGGATTACCGCTAGAGTTTCTAAACATTAAGCTTAAAAATGATCTTCAAATTTCAAATTTAGAAGGCCATGGAAAAGTTGCTGAAGCTAGAGCATGGACGCCAATGTGGGAGCTTCAATATCACTTTGGTCAATCTGGGGTAAATAAGTTTAGACCTTATCTCGGACTCGGCTTAATGGTTGCCTATTTTAATGAACTTGAACTTACACCTGGACTTGAAAAAGATCTCATTAGTGCGGGACATAAAATTGCCAATATGAAAACCGGTGAAGGTGGTGCAGCACTGGCTGGCAAGCTCAGCTCGGCTAATCCAGTTATTGATCTCGAAGCCGATATTAGTTTTGCTCCAATAGCGACTTTAGGCTTCACCTATGATTTAAATCCGAACTGGTTCGCTGTTAGCTCTATCAGCTATGCTCACTTAACGGGTAAAACCACCATTCAAGTTAATGATGCAAAACTAGGAACGCTTTTTGCCTCAGATGTAAAACTGCAGATTAATCCAATTATTGGATATGCAGGTATTGGTTACCGTTTTTGATTTGGTGAGATGTTCATAAAAAAGCGATCTAAGATCGCTTTTTTTGTATAGCTTTTTTTATAGTTTTTTTTGTGGATCAAACCAACGAATATTTTTAATTATTAGAATACTTTTAGAATTCATTATTCACACACCCTACTCATTATGAGTATTCCCTCACCCTAAAATTTCTTCCCAAGGAAGAAGGGATTTTTATAGATCAATTGATTGCTACTCGATGATCATTTTTAAAATTATCAAAATGTTCAATTGTCATTACCTAAGAATCAAAAAAATATTTCAAAAAATAAAAATATTAATTACATAATATCTAGCCCATATGTATCTAAAAATAAGGAAAACCCCCAATTTAACCATTCATTAACAAAGACTAAGATACATCATAAAATCTATTTTATTACAAAATCTCAACCGCAACTGATTGGCTTTTATAACAAGACGATTAAAGAAAACAATTCAAGAAAAGGATTTATTAAAAAATTTAAGTCACTATGCCTAAAGTTTAGTTCTTAAATTATTTTATAAAAATGTACGATAACCTAAGACGAAATAGAGCTCAGCAGATTTTTCCCATCAATTTTAATGAAAATAAGACATCGTTAATTAATTTTAAAATCGATTCAATATTTAATTCAAAATTAAAATTCACTTTATTTAATTCTTATATTTTTTTTAATTCTGTGAGTGCTTTCGTTTGTACAGCATTTATAATCACTAAAAATAATGAGTGATATGTTGCTAGGTTTGCATTACAAAAAGCCATCATTTTGGCAAACAAAATACTACATATTTCCAATATTATTTTATCACCAATATCCAATACTCTGTTTGGATAAATAGTGTGATTTAATTTACTTTTTTATCAGCTATATAAAAACAAGTAATCAGATTGAATGGACATGGAGTCCCGTAATGAAAAAAACTGTGCTTAATACAGCAATGACAGCAGCTCTTATTTCCCTACCGTTAATGAGTCATGCCGACTCACCCTATTTTAGTTTAAAAGATGGTGATGGCTTTAAGCGTTTTTCTGTTTCTGTAGGTGCTTTACACGTCATGCCACAAGGTAAGGCACAACCCATTAATATTAATACAGCTGTTAATGAAGGGCAGAAAAGTAGGGTCGGTGATGTCAAAGTCGATTCAGTATTAAATGCAATTGATGAGTCTAAAGAAGGTGCTACTGCAAAAAAAGGCCTCCTTAAAACTGCTGTTGATTTAGATATATTAGGACTAATTTCCTTTAACAAGGATGGTGATAAGTATTTAAAATCAAATGTTGCAGGTGAGGCTACTTTAACAGGTTTATCAAACTGGCAAGCACAAGGCACTGGCTTAGAAGCAGATGATGTCACTACACTTGGAATTTTGACCAATTACTTTTTTACAGACAATGTCTCTTTGGAAATCAAGGCAGGGATTCCACCAAAAGTTGATATACAAGGTAAAGGTCAGATTTTCGCCCCTCTCTCAGGTGTTGCCTCACCCGAAGGTATAGGTCAAATTGTGGGGGATCTACCGCTTAAAAAAGATATATTTATTACGGACTTATCAGGTCATGGTCAAGTTGCTGAAGCACGTGCATGGACTCCTGCTTTCGAATTCCAATACCACTTCGGTAAAACGGGTGTTAATAAATTCCGACCTTATGTGGGTCTTGGTTTGATGTACGCCTACTTTAACGACCTAGAAATGAATCCTAATCTTGAGAAAGATTTAATTGCCGCAGGTCACAAAATTGCCAATATTAAAAATGGTGCTGCTGGTGCTGCTCTAGACAACAAAGAAAGTACAGCGAATCCAAAAGTAAGTCTTGAAGCAAGTGATGCTTTTGCGCCTGTTGCCACCGTTGGTTTTACATATGACTTCAATGATCGCTGGTTTGCTGTCGGTTCTGTTTCCTATGCGCACTTAACTGGTGAAACGACAATCACTGTCAGAGATGAACAACTGGGTGAACTCATCAACGCCAAATCAGATATCGAAATTAATCCAATATTAGGTTATGCCGGTATCGGTTATCGTTTTTAAAGTTAGCTCTAACTAAATCACAATCTACATAATCTCGATATATATAATCTCAACCTATACCTCATATACAGATAAAGCGACCTCAGGGTCGCTTTATCAATCTTACATTAACAACGAGTTATATGAGCAAAAAGTTTCATTGCCAATGAGTGAAGTGACAAATGCATAACATCAACTTTGGTATATAAGTATTATTTATCAGTTGATAAATGATTATTCAATCGTCATGCTATTCCTATTCTTTTAAAATACGTATAACAACGAAAATGGATAGGACATGTCTGATACACGTTTTTCAAAACCCTTAATTTATATGTTGATTGGTAGTGCTTTTATTCTGGCGCTTTCTTTAGGGGTTAGACATGGTTTTGGACTTTACCTCGTTCCCATGAGTCATGAGTTTAATTGGAATCATGGTGTATTCAGTCTGGCTATCGCTTTACAAAATTTATTATGGGGAGCCGTTCAGCCCTTTACAGGTGCATTAGCCGATAAATACGGCAGTAAAAAAGTCGTTGCAACTGGTGGCATACTGTATGTGATCGGTCTCGTGCTGATGGCTTTTAGCTCAACAGGTTTATTGATCAATTTAAGCTTAGGATTAATCATTGGTTTAGCCTTATCTGCGACTTCGTTTTCAGTGTTACTGTCTGCGGTCGGTCGCGCCGCACATCCAAGTAAACGTAGTATGGCCATGGGTATTGCCAGTGCAGCGGGATCATTTGGTCAATTTATCATGCTTCCGACCACTTTAATTTTGTTGCAAAATTTTGGCTGGTCTGCTGCTCTTTTAATTACTGCCATTATGGTTGCATTAATCGTCCCTTTATCTCTCATGTTAAAGGCACCGATGTATCAAGCCCCGACTGCTATTGAAAATGTGAATAAACCAAGCTTGGGATTCAAGCAAATTTTGGTTATTGCAAAAAATCATAAACCTTTTATTTGGTTAGCACTCGGATTCTTAGTTTGTGGTTTTCAGGTGGTTTTTTTAGGCATACATCTGCCTGGATATTTAACCGATCACGGTTTTACAACTGCAACAGGCACGATTTTTCTGGCTTTAGTTGGGTTGTTTAATATAGTTGGCACCTATACCGCAGGTTGGCTTGGCGACAAATATTCAAAACCAAAATTACTGATGTGGCTTTACGGTTTACGGGGAGTTGCGATCATCGCCTTTCTGAGCTTACCGCTAAGTATTTGGACCATTTACAGCTTTGCTGTCATTATGGGTTTACTCTGGTTGTCTACAGTACCGTTGACGAATGGTATTGTGGCCAATATGTTTGGCGTTAAATACCTCACCATGCTCAGTGGTATCGTGTTCTTTACCCATCAAATTGGTTCATTTTTTGGCGGATGGTTAGGTGGTTTAAATCATGATATAACGGGTAACTACAACATCATTTGGGGTCTTTCAATCGCGCTCAGTATTTTCGGTGTTTTCGTTCATCTCTTTGTCAATGAGGAGCCTATCGTCCATGACTAATACAATGAGTCCCTACTGGTTTAAAGCAGTTATCACATTTATTATTTTTGCTTTTTTAGCACTGGCTTTAGTCCTTTGGAGCCAAGTCCCTGATCTTTTTATTTACTTTAATCAGGCTTTCTGTGCGCATTAAGCTAAAAAGTGAATAATATTGATCAATTTTATTAAAAGCTAATCATACAAATACTTATGGAAGTCTTTTTTAATTTCATAAGTTTAGAATTATAAATGATTTCTGCGCTTGGCTATTTTCTCTTAGATTATATTCAGATCAAAAATGAGAGAAATAGACCATGACCAGCTTAACCCAGCTATCGCAGGCCATTCATGATGCGCCTCGTTGGCATCAGGCAGATCAATTTCAAAATCCTGCTGATATTGAAATTTTGCCACTTGAGAATGAAGCGCTTGGTGCCGTGGTGATTGGTCTAGACGCACGCAAAGCACAATCTGGGGAAACCATTTTCCGGTTAAAACAAGCATTGGCAGAACATTTAATTCTTATTTTTAAAAAACAAAGTTTGGATGATTTGCAGTATTTGGCTTTTGCCAGTTATTTTGGTGCACTTTTTAAACCCAGTGCAGACAATCCTGTTTTAGCGACTCAATCCGATACAGGTGCTCCACCTGATGTGGTTCCTGTTTCCAATGCAGTGGGACAAGGCGACTATACTGGCCATGGTGAGCTATCACCACATGCAGATCATCAATGGACGCCAACACCATCTTTTGGCTCTATACTCTATGCCATTGAACTCCCTCAGAATGGTGGTCAAACCACATGGTATAACACGATTAAGGCCTATGAGGGCTTGGATCAAAACACCAAAAATCATATTAATTCGCTGCAATTAATTACCTATAACCCCTTTGTTCGCGCCAATAGCAACAAAGGTACGGACAGCTATAACAGCACGCCTTATTATCGTTTTAGTGATCAACCTATTATAGGTCATGCGTATCCACATCCTTTGGTGCGCACACATCCTGAATCTGGACGTAAAGCTTTATGGCTAAATACACGTTCTGAAGTGGAGTTGGTCAATTATGCTGATCAAGCAGGGAGCCGATTGATTTCCGAACTTCGTGAGCATATTTTAAAACCTGAATTCCGCTATGAGCATCATTGGGAACAAGGCGATATCGTATTTTGGGACAATCAAGTCACCCTACACTCACGTACACCCTTTCCTGCTGAGCAACGGCGTTTACTTAAACGTATCAGTCTTGCGGGTGGTCGACCTTATTAGTTATTCCGCTAACTCTATATTTTCCACTAACTCTATATTTTCCACTAACTCTATATTTTCCACTATCTCTATATCAGTCGAGCTTTATGCCGCGGTTATATAAAAATCGAGAAGCGCTTGATGGACACCTATAAAAAATCGATAAAGTTCAGCAAGCGGATGGCTCGCATTAACATGAAAATAATCTGAATTTTTCTCGTTTATATTTTAATTTAATATGTCTAGCTTATTTTTAGTTCGAGATAGAAGTCACGATGGTTTCACCATCTCGCTGATCTAATTGAAAATGTGAAACCTCACAATAGGATTTAATCATTTCAGCCAAAACCACAGAATGACTGGTCACCCAAAGTTGAGTATAACGACTGGCTTCAGCAATCAACATCGCTAATGCAGGCAATAAATCGGGATGAAGGCTATTTTCTGGCTCATTTAAGGCCATAAATTGCGGTGGTCTAGGACTAAGTAAAGCCACGGTTAAACATAAAAATCGGAGTGTTCCATCGGATAACTCTGAGCTATCTAAAGGTCGCAATATGCCCTCTCGTTGCATCATCATTTGAAAACGCCCACGAGACTCTTCTACAAAAAATTGATTATTGGGAAATGCTTTTTCCAGCACTTCATATAGCGTTTCTGTTTGGCCACGTTCTCTTAATGTCTCAAACGCAGCAGCTAAATTACTGCCATCATGCGATAGTATAGGTGAACGAATTCCAATTTGAGGGACACGGATAGGCGAATTTGAACTGACTGAAAACTCATGATAAAAACGCCAATTTTTCATACTTTCGCGAACTTGTGAAACTTCAGGATACAAATGCGGATCTGACAATTGTCCAAAAATTGAGTCTTCTTGTGTCAGCGCCATCGGATAGCTCAAGCGTTCACCATCAATATTTTTTAAAAATGCAGCTTGATTAATACGTTCCATTAATTCGCTCATTTTCCTGCGCTGATAACCTCTTAGCCAAATTCCTTCTTTTTTCACCAGTGGATCTAGCCCGAATAAACTATTTAATGGTTCTGGAAATCCAATTTCAAGTTGATATTCATAATATTCCATTTCAACGGCAAGAATCATCCGTTTTGGATCCTTAGCCCGATCGCCTGCTCTACGTCCACCCGCCCACATGGCTTTCTGAATCCCGCCTTCGTCTGCTAGAGCTTGCGACAATTGTCCTCTTGCTGCTTCATGCAATAAGCGTACAGCTTTATATAAATTTGATTTACCACAACCATTTGCACCGCTAATAATATTCAGCTGTGACAACGGTAATGTGATGTTTCGAACTGAGCGAAAACCTTGAATATGAATAGAATGAATAGCCATCAATGTTCCAAACTTCAAACTTAAATAATGAAGAAAAAATGACTGATCACTTGATCGTTGTCCTACAGCAATCAATCAAATGCTCAAATCGTTCTAGTTATGGTTATAAGATTTATTTTCCAAAAAGTGATCATATCTTATGCGATCTTCTATTTCCAAATCTGCAATAGACTGAAGCAAGATAAAAACTTTTCACACACTCCAACAAAATATATTGATATCTGAATTTATTCAATACAGTGTCACACAGCATGTATAAGATCACAGGATATTAATCATCTTTGTCTCATATGAGAAAATCCCAAGCACGCTTCCCTCATTTAGAAATTTTCTTTATTTTTCTAAAATTAGGCTGTATCTCCTTTGGTGGTCCTGCGGCTCATCTGGTTTTCTTTCATCAAAAATTTGTTAAGCAACTCAAATGGATGACTGAGTCTGAATATGCGCAGATGGTGGCTTTGGCTCAAATATTACCTGGTCCGAGTAGTAGCCAAGTGGGGATCGCCATAGGCTATTTACATCAAGGTTACCGCGGCTCAATCTCAGCTTGGCTAGGCTTTACACTACCTTCATTTATATTCATGACACTGGCCGCAATGCTTGGCCAATACTTTATACAGTATCTCTCTGCACAATTTTTTCATGCGATTCATCTTATTGTTTTAGCGATTGTCATTTGGGCTTTTTGGCAGATGCTACAAAGCTTTTGTAAAGAAATTTGGCAATATATTCTGATGCTCTGTAGCGCCTTTTTTATTTACTCAAGTTCATTGGATTACAATCAAGTCATTCTGATTGTCTGCGCTGGTATCGTAGGTCTGCTGTTCTCAAGCAAGCCCAATCTTAAAAAATCAAAACGCTCAAATGCCAAAAATATTTTAGCCAAATCACAAAATAGCGGTCTACCTGAAGAAACTGAGCTAAAAGTTCAACCTCTTAAAGTTAAAAAAAATAAAGCATATCTTTGGCTACTCTTATTTGTACTGCCATTTTTAATAACACCCATTATTCAAAACTATGCTCCAAGCGAATTGGCTCAAAGTATCCAAGGATTTTATCAAAGTGCTTCAATGGTCTTTGGTGGTGGACATATTATATTGCCTTTGCTTTATCAGGACTTTGTCAGTACAGGACTCATTTCAAATCAGCAATTTGATTTAGGCTATGCCATCGCACAATTAATGCCAGGTCCTTTATTTAGTTTTGCCAGCTATTTGGGTGCTTTACTGAATTTCACTGACTCAATGTTCGTCAATGCCATGATTGCGACAGTGATTATTTTCCTGCCCTCATTTTTCCTCATTTGGGGCACATTACCCTACTGGACATGGTTAATGCGGCAGCACAAAATCAGTCAAGCCGTGATGGGGATCAATGCTGCTGTCAGCGGATTATTACTCTGCCTCGTTATTCAAATGTCTGAGAAAAGTGTATTAAGCTGGATGGATGTCATTTTTGTAGGATTGGTCATCTGCTTGTTTAAAACCAAACTTCCCATCGCGATGACCCTGTTGATGAGCTTCTTTGTATATTATGGAATTTTACTGTTTTTTTAGATTATCGTTCTTAGATTATCTATTTAAATTAAGGAATATCTAAGATGGCTTTTTAAGATCAACCTGTATTGAATGAAATATCCATAGCGTTTTTTAAAACAGTAAAGATCTGAAACCAGCAATAAACACATAAAAAAACCCGCAAGCATTTCGCTTACGGGCCGACAAAATCTTGGCTTGGCTTGTTTTAAATTAATTTAACTTAATTTAACTTAATTTAATTTAATTTAGCTTAGAACAAACGGTTCATCCCATTTAATGTCGCAACACGATACGCTTCTGCCATCGTTGGATAGTTAAATGTGGTTTCGACGAAATATTTAATCGTATTGTTCGGGCTATTCATCACAGCTTGACCAATATGAATAATTTCCGAAGCATTATTACCAAAACAATGCACACCTAAAACTTCTAAAGTTTCACGATGGAATAAGATCTTCAACTCACCCATCGTATCACCAGTAATTTGAGCACGCGCCAAATGACGGAAAGACGCTTGACCCACTTCATATGGAATCTTTTCTTCAGTCAATTGTTGCTCATTTTTACCAATCGATGAAATTTCAGGAATGGTATAAATACCTGTCGGGATATCTTTGACTGGAGCAACGTCAAGTTCACCAGTCATATTTGCACCTGCACAGCGACCTTGGTCATATGCAGCTGAAGCAAGAGATGGCCAACCAATCACATCACCCGCAGCGTAAATATTTTCCACTTCAGTTTGGTATTGATCATTCACTGTGAGCTGACCACGGCTGTTTGGTTTAATACCCACATTTTCCAAACCTAAACCATCGGTATTCCCCGAACGGCCGTTACACCATAAAATAGCGTCGGCTTTGATTTTCTTACCACTTTCTAGATGCAGAACCACGTGGTCATCAAAGGTTTCTAAATGATCAATTTGTTCATTATGACGAATCAGTACACCTTGTTCACGTAAGTGATAAGACAAAGCGTCGGCAATTTCATCATCTAAATAACTCAGCAATTTATGCTGTGTGTTAATAAGATCAACTTTGTGATCGAGTCCAATAAAAATTGAAGCATATTCACAGCCAATCACACCAGCACCGTAAATAATAATTTTTTGAATCGAAAAATCAAGATCCAAAATTTTATCTGAATCAAATACACGTGGATGATTAAAGTCGAGAATACTTGGACGATATGGACGACTACCTGTCGCAACCACCAATTGTTTAAATACAATCGTTTCTTGGATGCCATCTGCTCCAAAAATGATGACTGTATTACTATCTTGAATGTAAGCACGACCATAATAGATATCTATACGATTACGGTCATAAAAACGTGAATGCGTATCCACTTGAAGTTGGATCACTTTATGCGCGTGACGTAGCACTTGCTTCATGGTGAATTGTTTCCAATCGCCCACTTTTTGAAACATTGGATCACGCTGATAACGAATAATACTTGATACGGTTTGACGTAAAGCTTTACTCGGAATAGTCCCTACATGCGTACAGTTACCACCCAGTTGATCTCTTACATCTACCACTGCAACACGCTTGCCTGATTTAGCAAGCTTCATTGCTGCGCCTTCTCCAGCTGGTCCAGAACCTAATACTACAGCGTCATATTTAACAAAGGTTCCACTCACGACCTCTTTCTTACGCGGCATGCAATGCTCCTATTCTCTCGTATCATTTCATTTATATTTGCCTATTATGAACCAGTTTAAAGGAATTTACCGTATTTCAATATCATATATTACTTGATGACCACATTTTTTAAATGAATATCGTTTTTGCCCTATTTAAGCTTAACTTCGCTATAATAGTGCATATATTTATTGGTTATCTCCCCCGTCTCAAACAGTGGATTAGTTGAATATGTCTGAAAACCGTAAACCAGTACAGGGTGAAAAACTTCGCGGCGCTGAAAAAGTTGCACGTATACCTGTAAAAGTTATCCCTACGGTTGATACGCCACGAAAGCCAGATTGGATTCGGGTTAAAATGGCTGCGCCAGACGAAGTTCAGCGTATTAAAACAACTTTACGCGCGCAGAAATTACATACTGTATGTGAAGAAGCAGCATGTCCAAACCTACCTGAATGTTTCGGTGGTGGTACAGCAACCTTTATGATCATGGGTGACATTTGTACACGTCGTTGTCCATTTTGTGATGTGGCACATGGTCGTCCCAATGCACTTGATGCAGATGAACCACGCCATATGGCAGAAACCATTTCGAATTTAGGTTTGAAATATGCGGTTATTACTTCGGTCGACCGTGATGACCTACTGGATGGTGGTGCACAACATTTTGTCGATTGTATTAAAGAAGCACGTGCATTAAGTCCAAATACTTTACTTGAAATTTTGGTGCCTGACTTCCGTGGTCGTATGGATATTGCATTACGCATCATGACGGAATGCCCACCAGACGTGTTTAACCACAATATTGAAACTGTGCCACGTCTGTATAAAGCCATGCGTCCAGGTTCAGATTATCAACACTCTTTAACACTATTAAAAATGTTTAAAGAATACTGCCCTGAAATTCCAACCAAATGTGGTTTGATGGTCGGTCTTGGTGAAACTGAAGAAGAAGTATTGGCATTACTAGACGATTTAAGAGCACATGATGTGGATTACATTACCATCGGTCAATATTTACAACCGTCAAAAGAACATGCGCCATTAGATCGCTTTGTGACACCAGAAGAATTTGAGCGTTATACCGCTCACGGTCAAAAACTCGGTTTCCGTAATATCTGGGCTGCACCAATGGTACGTTCAAGCTATTTCGCAGATCGTCAGTATTACGGCGAACCTGTTCCAGCTGTACGTCGTAAAGCTGATCCTGCTAAAAAAATCGCAGTTCAAGCCATCGAAGCTTAATCATTCAAGATTCAAAACATGGTTAAAAACAACATTAAAAAAAATCCCTCATACGCATGAGGGATTTTTTTTGTACTGTATTTTTGCTCTGTGTTTTGCAATCTTGTACCGCACTATACTTTTGCACCATGTTAAAGCATGGTGATATTTTAACGTGTTAAATCCTGCTCTTTTACACAAAAAAATTGAACTTCATAACATAAAAAATCAACAATACAATGTGGCATGTAATTTGCTAAGTATCTATTGATTATCAATTTTTAGTTATTTGGGAATTAATATGTTCAAGCGATCTTTTCTTTCTTTTCTCATTTTGGGTGCTTTGTCTTCTACACAATCTTATGCAGAAGAGTTTAAAGTCTTAAATCAGATTCACTATAAACCCACACTACTTAAAGAAGGAGAATATAAAGGTCACTATTATGTTCCCTCAACTTTAGAGACAATTACATGGGGTTATTTACCCAACAAAAATAGTCAACCTGTACTGACTGTTCCTTCAGGCAGTGTCGTGACATTCGATACAGTTTCACATGAAGGCTTATTGGAAGATCAAGGACGTAATGCTGAAAAATATTTTAAATCACATCATGTTCAATCGAGTCATATTTTAGAAGAAGCGAAAATCATTACTCAATCTAAGCTCAAACATGATTTTCATAAAGATGGCCCACATATCATCACCGGCCCAGTTTTTATTGAAGGCGCGGAAGCAGGTGATATTTTAAAAGTAGAGGTCATTAATGTTGCCCCTCGCGTTCCTTATGGCGTGATTTCCAATCGACATGGAAAAGGTGCATTACCGGGTGAATTTCCAAAACGTGTAAAACATGCAGATGCTTCACCAGAACATCCTGAAAAATATGGCAATGTTTCTGTATTCACCCCCATCGAAAAAAATAGCCAAGGTGAATATGAAGGTGTCATTAAAACCGCTTCTGGAAAATCCATCCGCTTCCCTTTATTTCCTTTTATGGGTGTGATGGGCGTCGCTGCCAATACTGCGGATCCAGTTCACTCAGTACCACCTTCATTTTATGGCGGTAATATTGATATTAATGAATTAGGTGCAGGGGCAACCGCGTATTATCCGATTCAAGTTAAAGGTGCGTTGTTCTATACAGGTGATAGTCATTTTGTACAAGGGGATGGTGAAGTTGCTCTTACTGCACTAGAAGGCTCAGCCCGTGCAACCTTAAAACTTAGCGTTTTAAAATCGGGTAAAGATAAAATCCCAGGCAAAGAAATCAAGCAACCTTTGGCTGAAAATGCTGAGTTTTGGATCACACCCGGCTTGGATGAAGATTTAGATGAAGCGATGAAAAAATCTACACGTGAGGCAATTCGTTTTCTGGTAGAAGAGTATGGGATTGAAGAAGAACTCGCTTATGCTTATTTAAGCGCTGCGACTGATTTTCAAGTCTCACAAGTGGTTGATAAGACCAAAGGTATTCATGCCATGATTCGAAAAGCAGATTTTAAAGAGTTTAAGTCGGATACAAAATAATCCTTAATGCCATATGACTTAAAACATACCAGTCACTTAAAACATGCCAGTCAGTTAAGTCATTGACTGGCATCTTATTGGGCATTTCTATGCTTGTATTTCACAAGCGTTAAAACAATTCTTTTTCTAAGCTACCTCAATAAATACTTATAGACCTGTAATAGACTGATTACACTCAGCGCTCTACTTCAATTCATTATCTGCTCTAGAAATCAACAACGTATATGCAACGTACAAGCAATTAAAACCATTCTTTAGCGCGTGCAGCGCACGTATTTCTGAATTATAAAACCCTTGCAGTCTACAATGGCGTCATTTTTAGAATTTACGCTATATAATACCCTTAACTTAATCTCCCCATCCTTCCTCGTTAATCACCATCAAAATTTGGTGATCATCTCCACACATCATAAGGTTTTATTATGAAAATCAGCACCCAGACCCTGTTTGGCTTATCTATTCTTGGTATCAGCATTTCACTGAGCCACGCTGCAACTATTTCAGAAAAAACTGTAGCAAAAATGCCCAATGGCGACAATATTAAAGAATATACCCTCAGCAACAAAAATGGCATGACGGTCAAAATCTTAGATGTCGGTGCAGTGATTGCTCAAGTGATTGTTCCCGATCATGAAGCTAAGCTTGAAAATGTGGTACTAGGTTTTGCCAATCCTGCTGATTATGCAACTTTAAATAAATCCAACTTTGGTGCTGTAGTTGGGCGTTACGCGAACCGGATTGCAAAAGGTCAATTCACTATCAATGATAAAACTTATCAATTACCCATTAACAATGGTGAAAACAGTTTACACGGTGGTTCACCTACTTTTGCTCAAGATTTGTGGCAGTCTAAAATTGTAAAATCAAAACAAAAAGACACTGCCGCAGTTGAGCTTAAATATCTATCGCCGAATGGACAAAATGGCTTCCCAGGAAATTTAACCACAACATTGGTTTATAGCTTAAATGACGCCAATGAATTAGCCTTACACTACACCGCTAAAACTGATCAAGACACTGTGATTAACTTGACCAACCACAGTTATTTCAACTTGGCTGGCGAAACCAGCGGTTCAGTTGAAGACCAAGAAGTTCAATTATTAGCGTCACATTTCACCCGAACTGATGCAGCATCAATTCCTACTGGTGAAATCACACCTGTTACAGATACCCCAATGGACTTCCGCAAGATGAAACCGATTGGTCAAAACATTCGTGATCAATATGACCAACTGCAAAATGCCAAAGGTTATGACCATAATTGGGTTCTCGATAACTACAAGCCCAATGCCACTCAACCCGCTTTAGCAGCCAAAGCATTTGATCCAAAAACAAAACGTACCCTTGAAGTTTATACTACTCAACCAGGTATTCAATTTTTTTCAGCGAATGGCTTTAACGGCACTGTCATAGGCACATCAGGTAAGGCTTATCGTGCAACTGACGCATTTGCTCTGGAAACTCAACATTTTCCGAACTCACCTAACACACCAAACTTTCCTTCGACATTATTGAAGAAAGGTCAAACTTTTAATCAAACTACAATTTATAAACTTGGTGTGAAATAACCCATAGATCTTTCGCTATAGATTTATAAACTGAAAGTCAGTTCACCAAACGAACAAAATGAGTGTATGTAAATACGCTCATTTTTTTAACCTAATTTTAGAGATTGAGTCGGATACGAAATAATACAGCAATACAAATCATATAAAAATATCATTTTTATGGTCACATAAATCCCTCATAGTTTTGAGGGTTTTTTTCTAAAACATTAAAAAAATTCATTACTTAAATTCACATTTCTTTTCTTGATCACTCTTGAAATGCGTTTATTAATCAACCAATCTAAGAACACAATATTAGATTAATTTAGCGCTCTTTTGTTTTTCCGAGCATATCTAGCATACTTTCTTTACATATTGAGCCACGCTAAATCGCTAAAAAATTAACTACATTTTAATTCCATAGGGTTTTGAAGGTCTCAAGAATGTAAGTCACTGGAGCAATATAATAATGTTATTCATCCTCAGTGTACTTTTGATTTTATTCACTGTTTGGGCGGTTTTCTTTTTTGAACTCAACCGTAGTACTGGTGCAATCGTCAGTATCATTGCTGCCATCGTTATTGCATTTATAAGTCCATGGTCTCTTATTTTAGGCATTCCATTAATCGTTATTAGTGTAATCCTAATGATTGATTCTTTACGAATGTCAATCATCACCAAGCCTGCTTATAAAACTCTTGCCAATGCTATGCCGACGATGAGCACTACGGAACGAGAAGCTTTAGATGCAGGCACCAGTTGGTGGGAAAAAGAATTATTTATGGGTGCTCCGAACTGGGAAACCTTTGATGAATATCCATATCCAGAATTATCTGTAGAAGAACAAAGCTTTTTAGACCACGAAGTTGAACAGCTCTGTAGTATGTTAGATGAATGGGAAATTCATCACCATCTCAAAGATCTTCCACCTGAAGTTTGGCAATTTATTAAATCCAAAGGCTTTTTAGGTTTAATTATTCCAAAAGAATATGGTGGTAAAGCCTTTAGTTCATTTGCGCAAAGTCGAATCATGAGCAAAATCGCCTCACGTTCTTTGACCACTGCGGTGAGCTGCATGGTGCCTAACTCGCTTGGACCGGGTGAATTACTTCTACACTACGGCACCGAAGAACAAAAAAATCAATATTTACCCGGCCTAGCCACTGGTGAGGAAATTCCTTGTTTCGGTTTGACCAGTCCTGAAGCTGGCTCTGATGCTGGTGCCATTCCAGACACAGGTGTGGTTTGTTACGGACAATTTGAAGGTCAGGAAGTACTTGGCTTACGCATGAATTTCTCAAAGCGTTGGATCACGCTTGCACCTGTCGCAACAGTGGTCGGCTTAGCCTTTAAACTCTATGATCCTGACGGCTTGCTCGGAGATAAAAGCAAAACAGAATATGGGATTACCTGTGCACTCTTACCTGCAACACATGAAGGTGTTGAAGTTGGTGCACGTCACAATCCAGGTTCCCCGTTCATGAATGGTACGGTGGATGGTAAGGATGTTTTCATTCCACTCGATTGGATTATTGGTGGCGTGGAAAATGCGGGTAAAGGCTGGCGGATGCTCATGGAATGTTTAGCCGTTGGTCGTGGTATTTCTCTGCCAGCATTGTCTACTGCAGCGGGTGAAATGAGCTATTTAACGGTCGGAGCATTTGCAAAAGTTCGTCAGCAATTTAAAATTTCAGTGGGTAAATTTGAAGGTGTTCAGGAAGCAACCAGTGATATTGCAAGTGATACTTATATGCTGGAGGCGTTCCGTTATTTAGTTACCTGTGGTTTGAATCAAGGCGGTAAACCCGCTGTTATGACTGCAATGGCAAAATACTATGCGACTGAAACCATGCGTAAGGTCGTGAATCATAGTATGGATGTTGTCGGCGGTCGTGCCATTCAAATGGGACCACGCAACTTCTTAGCACTGATCTATCAGGCAATTCCCGTTTCTATCACAGTGGAAGGTGCAAATATTCTGAGCCGTTCATTGATGATTTTCGGTCAAGGGTCAATGCGTTGTCATCCTTATCTTTTTGAAGAGTTACAACTCTTGCAAGCGGACAATAAAGAAGATGCGCTAAGCACCTTCAATGAGATGCTGTATCAACATTTAGGTTATACCTTTAACCGTACAGCGCGCTCATTCCTGTATGGTTTTACAGGCGGTTCGAGTGATGCATCCCAACATGCGGATGATTTTACTCGCCCCTACTTCAAAGTGATTAATCGTCTAAGTGCCAATTTTGCACTCACTGCAGATATGTGTTTAGGTCTACTGGCTGGAGATATTAAACGCAAAGAAATGCTGTCTGGACGTTTAGCTGACATTCATGCGCATTTATTTATCGCAACAGCAATTTTAAAATTCTATAGCAAAGGCAAAAAAACTGAAGCGGAACAAGCGCATGCTCAATTGGCGTTGGATAAAGCTTTATTTAATGCCCAAGAAGCATTCTATGGATTGTTTGATAATTTCCCAATGGGCGTCGCGGCTGGCTTAGTTAAATTCATTTGTTTCCCATTCGGCCGTCCGGTGAAGAAACCAAGCGATCAGCTTAAGTTGAAAGTCGGTGATTACTTCATGGAAGAAAATGCATTCCGTGATCAATTAAAACAACACGTATTTTATAATACTGATCCAGAAGATGTGACTGGTCGTATGGAATCTACATTCTTAATGCTGCTAGAAGTAGAGGAGTTATGGAATAAGTTTAAGAAAGCCGAATCTAAAAACCGCTTCAAAGGTCTAACTTTTGAAGAACATATTCAAGATGCGCTTGATACGAACTTTATTGATCAACATGAAGCAGATCAGTTAACTCGCTATAATATTAAGCGTTTTGACAGTATGTTAACGGATATTTTTGATACTCAACTTGATCAAGCTTTAGATTTAGAAAATCCACACCAACAAAACTCATCTACGTCACAGCATGATCCATTAGTTGAACAGAGTGCTGCAAATATTGATCAAGAATCTGTTTCATCTTCTGATCTTGGTGAAACAGAAATAAGTGAGACAGATCCAGTTAAGCCTTCAAATGATCCATTTCGAAGTTAGGCATTTCTGTTCCCATTGATCATCAATCTCGAAACAAGGCGCATAAGCGCCTTGTTTTTTTTATTATAAAAACATCATGGTATGGACAAAGGTTGAATAGACCTGAGTTAAAATCGTGAGAAAATAAATGAAGTTTCAACTAATCAATAGTTTAAATTGTAGATTGAAACTCAACATATAATGGTGTTATTAATGATCACAGGACGTTGGATCATTTGTTTAAACATCGAATTTTAAAAAGCCGATTAAAGTAATCAACATCAATCACATAAATGATTAAACAGGGAAATAATAATGAGTCAGGATATCGTTTTAGTTGCAGGAAGCCGCACCCCAATGGGAAGTTTCCAAGGTGGATTAGCAAGTCTTTCAGCGCCAGAACTTGGGGCTGTCGTGATCAAAGAATCACTAAAACGTGCCGATATTGCAACTGATCAAGTCGATGAAGTCATCATGGGCTGTGTTTTGCCTGCGGGTTTAAAACAAGGCCCTGCTCGTCAAGCAATGCGTTTAGCCAATCTTCCTGATTATGTCGGTGCGACAACGATCAATAAAATTTGTGGTTCTGGTATGAAAGCTGTGATGCAAGCAGCAGATGCGATCAAAGCTGGTTCAGCAAATATCGTCGTTGCTGGTGGTATGGAGTCGATGTCGAATGCGCCTTATCTTTTGGATAAAGCTAGAGCCGGATATCGTATGGGGCACGGCAAAATAACGGATCATATGTTTCAAGAAGGCTTAGAAGACGCAGAAACGGGTCTTTCTATGGGTGTTTTGGCACAAGAAATGGCCAATAAAAAGAATTACTCTCGTGAACAGCAAGATGACTTTGCGATCCGCTCTTTAACACGTGCCCAAACTGCAATTCACAATGGTGATCTTAAAGAGGAAATTATTGCGGTAACGATTAATAGTCGTAAAGGCGAAGTTACTATCGATCAAGATGAAAATCCATTTAATGCAAAGATTGATAAAATTCCCACTCTTCGACCTGCCTTTGCAAAAGACGGTACGATTACTGCAGCAAATTCCAGCTCCATTAGTGATGGTGCTTCGGCATTTGTTTTGACATCAGTACAATATGCACATGAAAAAAATCTTAATCCATTGGCATTGATTAAAGCTTATGCCTCTCATTCACAGCATCCTACAGAATTCACTATCGCCCCTGTGGGCGCGATTGAAAAAGTGTTGAAGCAAACAGGTTGGAATGTCGCCGATGTTGACCTCTGGGAAATCAATGAAGCCTTTGCGATGGTCACTATGGCTGCGATAGATGCATTTGATTTAGATGCAGAGAAGGTCAACATTCACGGTGGTGCATGTGCATTGGGTCATCCGCTAGGTTCCTCAGGTTCACGTATTATTCTGACCCTGGTTTATGCTTTGAAACGTTTGGGTAAAACCAAAGGTATTGCAGCGCTGTGTATTGGTGGTGGCGAAGCAACTGCTATCGCCGTTGAAATTCCTGCTTGAACTTTGCAACGCATTTGAAGATGATGTAAATCTGTAGAAAAAAGGTCTCAATCTGTTTGAGTCCTTTTTTTCTAAGCGAAAGTCTAATTAAAATAACCTAAAAAATGAGTCAACAATGTCAGAACAAAATTATGAAAATGGTTTAAAAGTTCGTAAAGAAGTCATGGGTGAATCTTTTGTTCAGCGTGCCCAAGACAATACCGTTCCTTTTACGCAACCTTTGCAAGATTGGATTAATGAACATGCGTGGGGTTCGACTTGGCAACGTGAAGGTGTATTGCCACGTAAATATCGCTCACTCATTACCATTGCATTTTTAACGGCGCAAAAGAGTCCAACTGAATTGAAAGGCCATGTTCGTGGCGCTTTGAATAATGGTGCAACAGTTGAAGAAATCCAAGAAGTCTTGCTCCATAGTCTTCCCTATTGCGGAGCACCAGCGACACAAGAAGCTTTCAGAGCTGCATTAGAAGTGATTAATGAGTATCAAGCAACGAAATAAAAACTCAGGCAGTAATGAATATATTTTATTGCTGCTTTAATTCCTCAAACCAATTCATAAATTTTTCACATCAATTCATATTTTAGAATGTAGCACTTTATAGAACGTGACACTAATCACAGAATAATTAAGTTTCGAGTTCTTATCTTATTTTTAAGGTCATTAACAATACGTTCATTTTCTTCAATTTAATTTTGCTAACTTCATTATTTTTTTAATTATTTTCAAAAAATGATCATTCCTTGTATTTCAAACTGTAATAATAATTGTTATCATTTGCATTAATAACACTTCATTTACATATTGAATATCCGACTATGTCTAGTACTGAATTTGACATGCAGGCTGCTGCCTCCATAAGCAATGCGAATGCTCGCGCTAAGAAAAAACCTATAGAAAAATCCACAGTACTGGCTTATAGAGTCATGATCGCCTATCGTTTTTTACTGGCGACCATGGGTGGTTATTTACTGGCATCACTCTGCGCAATCGTAATTGGACAGTATTTTGTCGAATATCGCTCAAGTGCTGCTATGGCAGCCACGCTTGTGGCTTTTTGCCTTCATTGCGCTGCTTTTATTTGGGTCTTTATGGTGAATAAAACCTTAAAAGCGAGTCTAGGCATTCTTGTTCCCTGCTTAATCTTATTCATTATTTACAAAGTCATGGGAAATTAAGATGAGAGTCGATGCAAAAGTTGAAGGCCCTCGTCAATCTATGTCTTGGTTACACACCTGGGCAAGTTTAGTCCTCGGTTGGCTGCTGTATGCCATTTTTTTAACAGGTACACTCAGTTTTTTTCAAACTGAAATCACCAATTGGATGAAACCTGAGTTTCATCAATCCGTTCCAAGTGATTCACAAATAGAGCAAACTCAAGTCGCTTTAAATTATTTACAAAAAAATCATCCCAATGCAGGCAGTTGGACGATTCAACTTCCAAACTCACGCCAAAACACCACGCAATTAAATATCCGTAAAGAAGGTGAAGATCCACGTGCAAGACGTGGTGGTGAACGTGTGACCATTGATAGTTCAACAGGTGAAGTTCTTGAAGCACGTGAAACTCGTGGCGGTGGATTTTTATATCGTTTCCACTTTGAACTCTATGGTATGCCACGCATTTGGGCACGTTGGATTGTTGGTTTAGCCACCATGTTTATGTTTGTTGCGATTATCAGTGGCGTGATCACACACAAGAAAATATTCAAAGATTTCTTTACCTTTCGCTCAGGCAAAGGACAACGTTCTTGGTTAGATGCACATAATGCCACTGCTGTTTTTGCACTTCCCTTTCACATTATGATCACTTTAAGTGGTCTGTTGCTGTTGCTCTTTACACTGATGCCTTGGGGAGTCAATCAAGTCTATGAAAGTCGCGGTCAGTTCTTACAAGATCAACGAAAATCATTAATTGAAGCGCCGACTGAGGATTCAAACTCAGCTCGAGGTCAAGGTGGTCAACGTGGTGAAATACAGGGACAAGCACGTAATGAAGCCCGTGCTGAACGCGGTGAAGGACGTGGCAATCGTGGTGAAGGTCGTAATAAACGCCCCGAAGCTCAAGCCGCACCAATGGCTGACTTAGCACCAATTCTGGCTCAAGCAAAAGTCGAATGGAAACAAAACCCTGTAGCCAATATTAGTATTGTGGCACCCAACACAGATCGAGCAACTATTGAATTACGTGCTTTAAATGCTGCAAGTGTTGCACACCGTGGTGTTTATGAAACTTTAGACTTTAATGGCGTCACTGGAAAAAATATAACCGATGATTCTGCGTCTTTACGTAATCCATCTATTCCCAATGCCATCTATAACATCACGACAGTACTGCATGAAGCACGTGGTGTTGATTTAGCCTTACGCTGGATTCTGTTTTTATCAGGTGTGATGGGTACGATGATGATTGCTACTGGTCTAATTCTATGGTGTGTGAAACGTGCACCTCAACAACAGAAACAAGGCTATAAATCATTTGGTTATCGTCTGGTTGAAGTCACGAATATCGCGGCAATCATTGGTTTACCGATTGCATGCGCAGCCTTTTTCTACGCCAACCGATTTATTCCAGCGGACATGGAAATGCGTTTAAATTGGGAAATCCGTAGCTTCTTCATCGTTTGGGTACTCACTTTAATTTACGCTATGTTTAGAACACATCGACAAGCTTGGTTAGAGCTGTTGATGTTTGCCACGATCGCTTTCGCACTGTTGCCGATCATTAACCCACTCACAGGCGGTCAAGCTTTGTGGAATACCATTGCCAATGGTCAATGGGTCATCGCAACCTTCGATTTAGCCATGTGGGTTTTAGCGATTATTTTCTACTTTGCTTTCCGCAAAGTAAAAAATCATAAAGGTTTAACGCCAAAAAAAGCTAAGGCACAAGTCGTACAGGAGACTGAAGCATGATTTTTTTCATCTTAGTTTGGTCACTGACAGCCCTTGCCTTTTTTGCTTTGGCAAGTTCAATCGCTAAACATCAAAAACAAATCTTTGGCCATGAGTTACTTGCTAATCAAACACGCTTAGCGACTATTTCAGGTTGGCTATTGTTAACCATTTCAGTGATTATTTGCATGCTGAATGGTCAACTCAGTAATATGATCAGCTATTGGATCGGCACATTGTCGTTCTCCGCGTTATTTGTTGGTTTATGCTTCAGTTATTTTGAGCGTAAAATTCGTAAGATTGCGATAGCCATCGCCGTGATCTTTCTGATCAGTCTTATCTTGCATCTCATGTAAATCTTAGATTCTCAAACGAAATGCAAAAAAGCCAATCTCTCGATTGGCTTTTTTGTGCCAAAGCTTTAGGCTATACCCAGTTATTACTTGGATATATTATGTCTGAATCTCCGCAAATCCCAACAGAATTGATAAACCGTGCAACAGCAGGTAATGCTGAGGCGCAATTCGCCTTAGCTGAACTGTATATGCAAAGCGAAAATGAAGATGATATTGAACATGCTGAAGAATGGGCACTGAAAGCAGCTGGGCTAGGCTATGTCGAAGCGATGTATTGGCTTGGTGAAGGCTATGCTGTCTATGCTAAAGATCTTTTAGAAGAAGATCCTGAAGAAGCCAAAACTTATTTCGAACATGCTCATAATTGGTTAAAACAAGCCAGCGATTTAAAGCATCCTACAGCGCTTTTAGAACTTTCCAGTTTCTATCGTCGTGGCTATGTCGTAGAAATTGATGTTGCAAAATCAATTGAGTTGTTACAACAATCTGCTGAATTGGGGGAAGTTCAAGCGATGCGTGATTTAGCTTGCATCTATGAACATGGTTTAGGGATCGATGTCGATGATGCGAAAGCGGATTACTGGAATTCTAAAGCACAAGATGCTGAGAAAGAATAATCTAGTATTTAAGCCCATCGTTTGATGGGCTTTTTGCTCACTCGTTTATTCATTTCGTTGTTTATAAAAAGGTGTATTTCAATCAAAATAGCCTGTAGATATACCTTTTTTTAAACTTGGCAACGCAAGCAGGCCTAACTGTAAAACCATTATCAAAGCATTCTAAACATCCGTTAAAATAAGTAAAATCTAGAAGAGCAACTCAAAAATGAGAACTGAACTCCAGCAAAAAATTATAAAAATTTGTGATGAAAAAATTCAGAAAAAGGGGAAAAACGTTGGACTTTCATTTTATGCTTTCTTTGCAAATAAAAATGATGATCCTGAATGCCTGATGGAGATGGCACATTGGTGGATTATTAAACATCAGTTCGATCATTTTGAAAAAGCAGAAAAGATCAAAAAAATAGCATTAAAAGAATTCAAACTCTAAATCTTCTTTTTCTGTAAGAAAAATAAACAACTCACCATTGGAACCTCATCTATTTACCAGTACAATATCCGACTAGTCGAGGGGTGCTGCGACTTTCTTACACGCTGATTGTCAAAACAGTAAATGTAAGATCGCTAGGCTCGACCATCGGTTCATTCATTTCAGAAGAACCAAAAACGGCATCCGCGAACATCATGATCCTATCTAATATTATTGTTATTAAATAACAAGGAGATCCTAATGAACGCGGTTAATGCTTCATTCACAGATTATAAAGTTGCAGATATCACTTTAGCGGACTACGGTCGCAAAGAAATCAAACTTGCTGAAGCAGAAATGCCAGCACTTATGGGTTTACGTAAGCGCTATTCAGCAGCTAAACCACTTGCAGGCGCGAAAATTCTCGGCTGTATTCACATGACCATTCAAACTGCAGTTCTAATTGAAACGCTAGTTGAGTTAGGCGCTGAAGTTCGTTGGACGTCTTGTAACATCTTCTCGACTCAAGACCACGCTGCTGCTGCAATCGCTGCTTCTGGTGTTCCTGTTTTTGCTTGGAAAGGCGAAACAGAAGAAGAGTATTTATGGTGTCTTGAACAACAAATCAATGTGAATGGTACGCCTTGGGATGCCAACATGATTTTGGATGATGGCGGTGATTTAACAGCTGTTGTGCATGAACAATATCCAGATTTGATTGCTAAAATCCACGGTATTACCGAAGAAACAACGACAGGTGTACAACGTCTTCTAGAAATGTGGAAAGACGGTTCACTCAAAGTTCCAGCAATCAACGTTAACGATTCTGTGACTAAGTCTAAAAATGACAATAAATATGGCTGCCGTCATTCACTGAATGATGCGATCAAACGCGGTACGGATATGTTAATGTCTGGACGTCGTGCGCTCGTCATTGGTTATGGTGATGTGGGTAAAGGTTCTGCTCAATCGCTTCGCCAAGAAGGCATGATTGTACGTGTAACTGAAATTGATCCAATATGTGCGATGCAAGCATGTATGGATGGTTACGAAGTCGTTTCTCCTTACAAAAATGGCGTACAAACAGGTAAAAAAGAAGATGTGAATGCAGATCTTCTAAAAAATACAGACTTGATCGTTACGACTACAGGTAACTACCATGTTTGTGATTCAGCAATGCTAGATACCTTAAAAGCAGGTGCGGTTGTATGTAATATTGGTCACTTCGATACTGAAATTGATACCAACTATTTACGTGGTTACAAATGGGTTGAAGTTAAACCACAAGTTCATCAAGTCTATCGTTCAGAAAATGAAAATGATTACCTGATCCTGCTTTCTGAAGGTCGTCTGGTTAACCTAGGTAATGCTACAGGTCATCCTTCGCGTGTCATGGATGGTTCTTTCGCAAACCAAGTATTAGCGCAAATGCATCTTTTCGCTGAAAAATTTGCTGATCTTCCTGAAGATCAAAAGCAAGCAACGATTCGCGTTGAACTTCTTCCGAAGAAACTTGATGAGGAAGTTGCTGCGGCGATGGTTGTTGGCTTTGGTGGTGTACTCACTCAGCTTACTCAAGTTCAAGCAGATTACTTACGTGTTCCTGTTGAAGGTCCATTTAAGTCTGAGACTTATAAATATTAATTGATATTTCTCCCTTTCCCTCATGCTCTCCTTTACGGAGAGAACATTCAAGATCATTTATATTCTTGATCTTGAATGTTTTCGAGGCGAAGACCTCTCCTTTGTGGAGAGGTCTTCGTAAAGGGAAATCAAACTTTACAGTATTTATAAAAAGGATTTGAAAAATGACCAAGCGTGTTCCTATTTCTTTTGAGTTTTTCCCGACCAAAACTGATGTTGGTGCTGAGAAACTTAAAGTGGTGCATCAAGAACTACAACTACTAAATCCTGAATTCTTTTCAGTGACTTATGGTGCGGGTGGTTCTACACGTGAACGCACATTGTCCGCGATTAATGATTTTAATGGTAAAGGTACCCCTGTTGCACCTCACCTGTCTTGTATTGGTGATGACAAAGCACGAATTGCTGAACTATTAGATTTATATAGATCACAAGGGATCAATCGTATTGTCGCATTACGCGGAGATTTACCTTCAGGTCAAGTCGGCTTAGGTGAGCTTCCTTATGCATCTGACTTGGTGGCGTTTATTCGCGAACATTCAGGTGATCATTTTCATATTGAAGTCGCTGCTTATCCTGAAATGCATCCTCAAGCGGATAGCTTTGATAAAGATATTCAAAATTTTATTACTAAAACAAAAGCCGGTGCAAATGCCGCTTTGACTCAATTTTTCTTCAATCCAGATGCGTATTTCTACTTTGTTGACCGTCTTCAAAAAGAAGGGATTGATATTCCAGTTGCGCCAGGTATCATGCCGATCACCAATGCGAGCAACTTAATTCGCTTTGCCGATGGTACGGGTGCTGAAATTCCGCGTTGGATTCGCAAACAATTGGCAACCTATGGTGATGATTCTGCAAGTATCAAAGCCTTTGGTCATGAGGTCGTTGTTAAACTGTGCGAACGCTTAATTGCAGGTGGAGCGCCAAGTTTGCATTTCTACACCATGAACCAAACTGAACCAAACCGTAAATTGGTCTTAGATTTAGGTTTAGCTTAATTTCAACTTGCTTTTTGCTATGAGTAATACGTATGCCCCGTTTTTTTATTGAAGCTGATTTAACCGTCGATACAGTGACTGAACTGACTGAGACTGTGTTTCATCATTGGGTAAAAGTATTACGTGCTAAAGTAGGCGAAACTGCCACCTTGTTCAATGGGCAAGGTGGTGATTTTCAGGTTGAACTCACGGAAGTTAATAAAAAAACGGCTTTGGTTAACGTCCTTAGTCATAATCCAGATAACCGCACTCCTGCTTTTAAAACGCTACTCGGTCAGGTCATGAGTAAAGGCGATCGTATGGACTATGCCATACAAAAAGCAGTAGAACTCGGCGTTTCTGAAATACAACTACTGACCTCTGAACGTTGTGAAATGCGTTTAAAGTACGATCGAGATCAAAAGAAAATAGAGCATTGGCAAGGAATTGCAATCGCGGCTTGCGAACAGTGCGGTATGAATATTGTTCCTAAGATTCTTGCACCATTAAGCTTACAGGACTGGCTTGCATCAGCTTTACCTGAAACCAAACTTGTATTGGCTCCTAATAAAGATCAAGCCAATATTTTAGACAATGCGACAGCAGATATTGCTTTGTTAATTGGACCTGAAGGTGGTCTCAGTGAAAGTGAAATTTTGGCTGCGAATCAGGTCGGCTTTATCAATTGGTGTATTGGAGCACGGGTGTTACGCACAGAAACGGCACCGATTGTCGCGCTGTCTATATTGAATTTCCATTTTTAAATCAAAATAAAATGTAAACTGCATCACATAAATCTTGATTTTTATGGTGATTAGCAGTAATTTATGAGTTATAAGTGATGAATAATATTTAGTTAAGTTTAATAATTTTAATCAATATTTTCTAAAAACCATAATAACACGCACAGGTACTCACCACTATGAATGACGTTCCAGAAGAGCATCTTTCTCCAGGTGAGAATGTGTTACAAATTGAAAGTGCAGCATTCTACTTACGCTTTTTCCTGATTTGGGTGGTGTTTGCAAGTTTTTATAATGTCATTATGTACCATCAATATTTTGATGATTTTTCTAATTATTATAATATTTGGTTTTTAGTCAACAGCATTATTAATATTTCAGCTTGGGTATTCACACAAAATTTTCTTGATTCTAAAAATAATCGTTTATTCAATCTTGATGCTTGGTGTCAGTTAATATGCTTGATTAATGGTATTAGTATCGGCATTGGTGTTTTAATCATTAACCACTTTCTGATGGTTGAAAATGCTCAAATTACGGGCATCAATGTTGTGCTTTCAAGCCTCATGACGTCTAGTATTTATATCATTGGTATTGTTTATCTGACTCAAAGATTACGATACTTTCTGTTCATGTTTATTCCTTCGATCCTACCGATTATTTTATCAAAATACATTTTTGAACCTGATGCTCCAAATGTCTATTATTATGTGTTTTATGCATGGTTTATCGTGGTTTTCACTAGTGCAATTTTAATGCATAAAATTCATCTTCGATTAAATCGTTTGAATGTGCATAATCAAACTTATTTGGAACAATCAAAACAACATATAGATGAATCGATTATCTTACAAAATAAACTACAGCGAGAAATCGATAAAAGTAAATATATTGAAAATGAGTTGCAGCTTAGTAATCAGCTCTTAGAACAAAAAGTAAAAGAAAGAACTTACGATATCAATAAAATCAAAGATCGACTTGAAAATCATCAAGCCAACCTAGATTTCGCCCATGAAGTTGCAGGTATTCATTCATGGTTATGGAATATTGAAAAAAGAACGGTCGAACTCTCTGGTGTAAAAAATGGTATTCAAGTTTTGCAATATGAAAATGCAACTGAGCAATTGAATGCTTATATTCATCCAGATGATCAACCGCAATATAACCGCTTGCTCAAGCTTCATCTACGAGGTGAAACTGATCGTTTTGAAGCCATTTACCGAACGCGTAAAAATGATCAATGGTTTTGGATTAAAGACGTTGGAAAAGTTATTTCTAGAGATCCCGTCAGCAAAAAACCTTTAAGAATGGTTGGAATACACCGCGATATTGAACAAGAAAAAAAGGATCAAGAACAACTGAAACTAGCTGCAAATGTATTTAAACAGGTCGCACAAGGTGTGTTTGTTCTGGATAATAATTTATGTTTTTTAGAGGTTAGTCCTTATTTTTGTGAATTGGTGGGTCTGTCTTCAGATCAAATTATCTCTAAACATATGTTCGAAATTACAATCAATTCACTATTCGATTTACGTGAAAGACATAAAGATATCACGCAAAAAGTTTTTCTAACGGGTTCTTATGATTCTGAAGTCACTGAAGATTTTATTTCTGGTAAAAGACTGACAGTCTGGCTTCACATTAATGCCTTAAAAGACGAAAAAAATCGTGTACTTAATTACGTAGGTGTGATTTCCGATTTAACTGAACGCAAGCATCATGAAGAGCGTCTTGCTTACTTAGAGAACTTTGATTTACTTACAGATCTTCCTAATCGTATTTATTTTAATTTACAGCTCCAGCAATATCTATTGAATAAATCGAAGCCATTGAGTCATTTTGCAATCATTCGACTCAATATCGATCGTTTTAGGCATTTTAATGAGTTTTTAAATCAACAAGCTGGGGACGAAGTTCTTAAAGAAGTGTCTAAGCGCCTAAAAATGGTGTGTTCGGATGCTTTATTGATTTCATATTTTAATAATAATGACTTTGCCTTGATCTATAACTTAAGTCACCCTCGCCCCCCGATTCACCAAACCGTGAACTATATTCTAAATACCTTTGAAGATTTCTTCGTGATTCAGGAGCAAGAATATAAAATCAATATTTCATTGGGTATTGCGATTTATCCAGAACATGGACGTCAAATTGGCAGTCTTAGTAATCATGCAGAAATTGCTTTGGCTGAAGCAAAAAAACTGGGTGGAAATACGGCATATTTCTATGCCAACAAACAAGATTCAGTTTTTGAAAATGATATTGAACTTGAGCGTGACTTAAAAAATGCACTTAAAAACAACGAGTTTGAAATTTATTATCAAGCCAAAATTGCTCATCCCACAATGAGCTTATACGGTTTTGAAGCCTTAATTCGTTGGAATCATCCTAAATACGGCATCATCACTCCGGATCGTTTTTTACCGATTGCTGAAATTACCAGTTTAATTTCAGATATCGGGAATTTTGTTATTTTTCAAGTGTGTCGTCAAATTCAAATCTGGAAAAAACTGGGATACCATAATATTCGAGTCGCCATAAACGTGGTTGCTCAACAAATTTTACGTGGCGAATTATTAAATCAAATCAATCTAGCTTTGGCTGAATATCAACTGCAACCAGATTGCATTGAATTAGAACTTACCGAGTCTTCTTTATTAGATAAATCTACTCAAGTGATTGAGTTATTACATCAAATTAAAAATAAAAACATCAGAATCGCACTGGACGACTTTGGGACAGGCTATTCATCATTGGCCTATTTGGCAGACTACCCGATAGATACACTGAAAATAGATCGTGCTTTCATTTCCAAAATTGGATCAACCAAGGACAATGCGATTGTTTATGCAATTATTGCCATGGGCAAAGCAATGGGCATGAAAATCGTGGCTGAAGGTGTCGAGCATTGGACTCAAATTCAATACTTGCAAGAACTCGGTTGTGACTATTTCCAAGGCTATTATTTTTCAAAACCGCTGAACGCTGAAGACACCACTCAATATATACAAAATCAGAATCGGCTGATTCTTTCTCATTAATTTAATGATTGAAATTCCAATATAGTGCAATTTTTCAACTTTTTGACTGTGCTCAAGCCTTAAGTAGTGGTATATTCAAGCAAAACTAGTCACCACAAAGCCAGCATGCTGGCTTACGTAATAATTGGGATTCTGATGGACGATCAATCTTTAAAAGAGCAAGCACTTTATTATCATGAATTTCCAACTCCTGGAAAAATTAGCGTAACGCCAAGTAAACAACTCATTAATCAACATGATTTAGCACTCGCTTATTCACCCGGTGTTGCAGCGCCATGTTTAGAAATTGAAAAAGATCCGTCAAAAGCGGCACTCTATACAGCACGTGGTAACCTAGTCGCAGTCATTACCAATGGTACAGCTGTTCTTGGTTTAGGAAATATTGGTCCACTGGCTTCAAAGCCTGTGATGGAAGGTAAAGGCGTTCTCTTCAAAAAGTTTGCTGGTGTTGATGTATTCGATATCGAAATTGATGAAAATGATCCAGATAAAATTGTCGATATTATTGCGTCTCTAGAACCAACGTTTGGTGGAATCAATCTAGAAGATATTAAAGCGCCGGAATGTTTCTATATTGAACAGAAACTTCGTGAGCGCATGAATATTCCTGTATTCCATGACGATCAACACGGTACGTCAATCATTGTGGGTTCTGCATTATTAAATGCGCTGCAATTAAATGGTAAAAAGATTGATCAAATTAAAATTGTAGCATCAGGTGCAGGTGCTGCTGCTCTTTCATGTTTAGATTTACTTTGTGCTTTAGGCGCGAAGAAAGAAAATATTATAGTTGCAGACTCTCGTGGTTTGATTACGACCAAACGCCAAGGTTTAGATGCGTCTAAACAACGTTATGTTCGTGATATTGAAGCGTCACAAATTGCCGATGTTATTGCTGGTGCAGATATGTTCTTAGGACTTTCAGCAGCAGGGATTTTAACCAAAGAAATGGTTAAAGTGATGGCTGAAAATCCAATCATCTTTGCTTTGGCCAATCCTGATCCAGAAATTCTTCCTGAACACGCGCACGAAGTTCGTGATGATGTGATCATGGCGACAGGTCGCTCTGATTATCCAAACCAAGTAAACAACGCACTTTGTTTCCCTTATATTTTCCGTGGTGCTTTAGATGTTGGTGCAACCACGATTAATGAAGAAATGAAAATTGCATGTGTCTATGCAATTGCGCGTATGGCACATGTAGAAGCAGATGCTGCTTCTTATGGTGAGAAATCTGCAACATTTGGTCGTGATTATTTAATTCCACGTCCACTCGATCAGCGTCTGATTCTTGAAATTGCACCAGCGATTGCTCAAGCCGCGATGGACTCTGGTGTTGCAACGCGTCCAATTCTAGATTTTTCTGCATATCGCCAACGTTTGTCTGAATTTGTGTATAACTCAGCATTCATCATGAAGCCTATTTTTGCGCAAGCAAAATCTGATCCTAAACGTATTGTCTATGCGGAAGGTGAAGATTTACGCGTATTACGCGCTGTGCAAATTGTGATTGATGAAGGTCTAGCTAAACCAATTTTGGTCGGTCGTACAGCAGTCATTAATGCGAATATTAAGAAATTAGGTTTACGTCTTCAAGACGGTGTAAATATTACGATTGTCGACCAAGAAGCAAATCCAAATTACGAAAAATTTGCAGATGATTACTACACGATTATGCAACGTAAAGGCGTTACGCCTGAGTATGCACAACGTGAAACACGTCGCCGCTCTACGCTAATCGCAGCAATGTTACTTAAGCATGGTTTAGCTGATGGTATGTTGTGTGGGACCTATTCAAGCTATGACATTCATTTAGACTTCGTGCGTAATATCATTGGTCAAAAAGAAGGCATGACCAATTTCTTTACCTTGAATGCGCTCATGCTTGAAGACCGTAATATCTTCATCGCAGATACTTATGTAAATACCAATCCTACTGCTGAACATCTTGCAGAAATGACGATTTTAGCAGCAGCTGAAGTACGTCGTTTTGGTATTACACCACGTATCGCTTTGCTTTCTCATTCAAGTTTTGGTTCTGACCAACATGATCCAAGCGCTCAAAAAATGCGTAAGGTTTATGAAATCTTAAGCAAAATTGCACCTGAATTAGAAGTTGAAGGTGAAATGCATGCAGATGCAGCATTAGATGAAAATATTCGACATTTTGCATTCCCAAATTCACGTTTCAAAGGGCCTGCAAACTTGTTAATTATGCCGAACCTAGATGCGGCTAATATTTCATTTAACTTGTTGAAATCAACCTCTGGTAACAATGTCACCATTGGTCCTATTTTATTGGGTGCTGCGAAGCCTGCTCATATTTTAACCCCAACGGCAACAACTCGTCGCTTGGTTAATATGACTGCTCTAACCGTAGCTGAAATTCAAGAATATGAGAAAGATTCACTTTAATTAAACGAACAAACTGTACTTGGCTCAAGCATGTTTTGAGTACATTATTAAGTTCTATTTTTAGTTTAAAGTTATCTAACTCACATCTTGTGACTTGAGAAAACCTCTATTCTGTAGCATGATTGCTTGAAGAATAGAGGTTTTTTCATGCAAGTTTATTTAGTAGGCGGAGCCGTCAGAGATCAATTACTCGGTCATCCCTATCACGAAAAAGATTATGTCGTTGTGGGTGCAAAGCCCGATCAACTTTTGGCTCAAGGCTATCAACCTGTTGGGAAAGATTTTCCTGTCTTTTTACATCCTCAAACCAAAGATGAATATGCTCTTGCACGCACTGAGCGCAAGTCTGGTCAGGGCTACCATGGCTTTGAATTTTATACGGACATCAGCGTCACACTCGAAGATGACCTCATTCGTCGTGACCTGACGATCAATGCGATGGCTATGGACGATGAAGGAAATATTTATGATCCTTATCATGGTCAAAAAGATCTAAACGATAAAATTCTTCGTCATGTCTCTGATGCTTTTGCAGAAGATCCTTTACGGGTATTACGTGTTGCACGTTTTGCTGCGCGCTATCATCAGTATGGTTTTAAAATTGCAGAAGAAACGCTTATATTGATGCAAAAACTTTCTGATTCTGGCGAGTTACAAGCGTTAACGCCAGAGCGCGTATGGAAAGAAACTTCACGTGCTTTAATGGAAAAAGATGCGGATATATATTTTGAAGTATTACGCTCATGCGGCGCTTTAAAGGTATTATTCCCTGAAATTGATGCCTTATTCGGCGTTCCACAACGTCCTGAATATCACCCAGAAATTGATTGTGGTATTCATACCTTAATGTCGCTTCAACAGGCATGTAGAGCAAATTATTCTCTCGAAGTACGTTTTGCCGTTTTGGTTCATGATTTGGGTAAAGCACTTACACCTAAAGATGAGTTACCACGTCATATCATGCATGAAGAACGGGGTATTCAACCTGTTACAGAGGTCTGTGATCGCTTAAAAGTACCGACCAATATTAAGCAATTGGCATTGGCTGTATGTAAGGAACACTTAAAGAGTCATCAGGCTTTTAGCTTGAAAGCAGGCACATTATGGCGATTACTACAGCGTTTAGATGTACTCCGTCGTCCTGAACGTGTGGAAGCATTTATTCAGGCCTGCGAATGCGATGCTAAAGGCCGACTGGGTTTAGAGGACCGTGATTATCCGCAAGCGCGTTATTTATTAGATGCGATGCAACTGGTTCGTGGAATTAAAGCATCAGACTTACCATCAGATGTGAAAGGTCCAGATATTGGTGAGATGCTCATTCAAAAACGGATTGAAGCTTTAGGTGAATTAAAAAAACGCCAAATCGAAAGTTCAGTTTCTCAATAAACGCTGTCTATAAATAACAAACTGATTCCTTCCTGACTTTAAAACGAGGAAGGAATCAGTATATTCTTTTGTGCTTATACTTCGCTTCACTTAATTAGAGATAATTCCGAATCGTTAAGAAAAATATAAATGAATCTTTAATCGGTTTAAGCACAGACAACACCAATAATATTGCCATTACAGTATTAAATGTTTTTATTTTCTTATCATCATGAATATACTTCTGCAATTTTTCTCCGAGAAAAGCCCATACACCTGTGCTTGGAATTCCGATTATTCCATAGACAAATCCTATAATTAAATACCAATAGAATTCACTATTTGCAGCCAAATAAGTCGTCACCGCACCCATTGCCATGACCCAAGCTTTAGGATTTACCCACTGAAACATCGCTGCTTGAATAAATGAAAGAGGCTTAACCTGAGTAGGTTCTGTGTTTACAGAACCTACCTGATAAATCTGATAAGCCAAATAAAGTAAATAGCCAATACCTAAAACCTTTAATAGTTCATAGAGGATGATATTTGAACTGAGTAATGTGCCAACGCCAAGCCCTACAATCGAAACCATAAAGCCAAAACCAAATCCAATACCAAGAATATGAGGTACGCTCCTCTTGAATCCAAAATTAACACCGGATGCTGCCAGCATAATATTGTTAGGTCCTGGTGTAACTGATGTCACAAAAGAATAAATCATGAAAGAAAAAAATACTGCCAATGTCATTTTTAAACCTTGTTATTTCTAGTTTTAAATTGAAATTTAATATTGATATTTTTTAATCTAAGAATTTAAAAAAATACTCATATTCTAAATTTTTGAATAATTTTAATCTTCCAAACAATGAAATCGCTTCTCAAAAATCAAGCTAATTAGATTCTTTCAATATATTTACTCTATTTTTTATTAACTGAAAATTGTAAATAAAAAATAACTTCGAATCGATTTTCACCCTTGATTCAAACTAAATTTTGCAAAGATTGAATTGAAATTTTATGATTTAATTCACATTGGTTAAACTTAGCAAACCTTTGTAATTCTTGGTACAAATTCAAAAAAAATGTCTCAACATGAGTGATATTTTTTTCAAGATGTATGCT
>JAHLFF010000031.1 GCA_018883945.1 Candidatus Acinetobacter avistercoris | reverse complement strand
ACCCTAAACTCGTTGAAGATGCAATCATCAACAAAACTTTTGATTTCTCAGTATATTAATCACAGATATACCGCATAAGCGGTTTGTAGTTTAGACCTGTGTGTAAATACTAAGTTATCGCATAAGCGATTTGCTGAACACTATGTCAAAAACATATCAATAGATTCAAACCATAAGCTGCACGTAGATTTCTTGTAATCGCAAAACCCTCACGACTAAAACTAAAGCGCCGTGGCAGATTCATTCCCCACGGCGTTTTTATATCTAAGCTAATAATGTCGTATATACGAACAAACCAAATGCAAATAAAATATTTTTTTTGAAAGCCACAGTAAGTCATAAAAAAGTAGTACGCCTAAATTATCTTTACATAAACTCCATTTGCAAAGTATTAATACATTATGAAATAGAATTTGATATAAAGGCATGAAAAAATTGACTGCAGGACTTATTGTTTCAAGTGTGGGTATTGTTGTTTTAGCGCCAATATTAATCCCATTAACCACATTCTCGCTCTATGGACTAGAAATGAATAAAGCTGAGAAAAAGCGCAACGAAGCCCAAATTGTCGCAACTATTAATAAAGATCTAACAGATAGTCTTGGTGGTGTAGATGAAAACAATAATGGTTTAAGAGATAGCATTGAAGAGTTTGTTACCCACCATAACAATCTTTATGGTGAAATTAATACCACTAAAAAAGTTAGCAACTACAGTATGGGCAAGGCGCTCAACTTTAGATATATCCGAGCTTACCAACAAAGCATGGATATAAGGAACGTACCTGAATATAGACATCCCTCCATATACAACACGATCAATCTAGCGAATACTTGTAGTGAAACCATAGCTAATCGGCATGGTAAATCCCTATTGGATTTCAACCACCCCAATAACTTGATACAACGCTTTCATTTAGACGAATCAGAAAATATATTGGGCTTTCATGCTTTACAGCTACTGAGTGAAAATAACAACCGAATTTTTCTTAATACAAAACTACGAGCTAAAGCGAAAAAAGACTCAGACAAGCTTATTGCAAATAAGTACACATCAAAGCCTTTTTCGAAATCAGCAACCTTTGATGATAAAGCTAAGACATGCATGGATTATGGGATTCAAGCTCAACTGATGGAGATGGCAGAAATCAACCCATCTTTAATCAAAGACGAATTAATTAAGAGCATCAACTACCACAATGCTAAAGAATTAGCATCTCGCTTCCATGATGCCTACTTGGACAGTATTCATATTCAATCCATTCCTGAACCTAAGCGCCGTGGTGTTTATCAAGAACTCGCAACAGCAAAAGTTTGTGTGCCAATATTGGAAAACAACTTGGCTGAAACAGCAAACAACTTAAACAGCCAAATGAAAGGTCAAAATTCCAATCCAAACCTATATCGAGATTTAAATAACTTAATACCAGCATTATCAGCAACGCATACAGTGAATATCCTTATTGATTCTGCAGATGAAATCTATCTCAATACAGAAGAAAAGTATTTAGCCAAAAAAGCTTCTGACCTATACGCTGTAAACCACTACGATTTAGAAAATTTAATCCCGACCATGGATAATGAGCAAACAAAAAGATTTTGCTTTAGCCAATAAACATAAATACGCCGTGGCATTCATTACCACGGCGCAGGTTTTATTTTTATACAAAAACACAAATCAACTAAACTGTACAAAAGACTATTTGGTGATATTATAAAAACAATAAAACCACCTGTATTTAATAGTTTTTTAATTGAAAAACACTAAGATCTGGAAGTCTTGGTGTTTTACCAAAGAGAGCATTTATGAAGCTTAACGATCACCCCAACTACGCTCAATATAAAGATGAAATTAAACAAATTCTAGCCATCACCCAATCCGAACCTTATGAGCATAAGAGCAACGCATCACCATTACCACCATCTCTGCTCCAAGAGAAGTTCTTCACCAAAAATCATCAAAATAACCAACATCTCATTGGTTTAAAAAGAGATAGAGTCACTATATTGGGTTTTTTAAAACCTGAAATTAATAATTCAGATTCAGTCAAATTTGCCTGTCAATGCAACTGTGGATTGTATTGCTCTATTAGCCTTAAAAGAGCGCATCAAAAAAATGAGGAAACCCTAGTTTCATGTCAAAAATGCCTTGATACAATTTCTAAATTCAACAAAGCATTTATTGAAAAAACAGGCGAAGCTTTATCCCATGAAGCCATAAATGCAATCGTCTTTCCTGAGTTGGAACTTGAAGTGCCAACCCTGATGCGCCCTATTGATATTAATGAAGTTTCAAAAGTCCGTGAACAAAAAATACAGGCATTAGCCGAATACTCTACCGATGACCTAAAATGGTTGTTATTACCAAACAATAAACTCAACGATAAATTCTTTATCCTGTCCAAAGAAGATAACAAGGTTTACAAAAGAGATGGTTTGAAAAATTTAAGCTCTTGCAGTCTAGAGCCAGTCAAGATGATAAACCTTTGGGATAATCAAGATATTCCACGCACCTTTAAACAATCCATGCACAAAAAAATATTTCGACTTACAGTGATTGGGGTAACAACAAACGATAAGGAATATAACACTCGAAATTTAACGTATGTTTGCAAATGTGATTGTGGTCTATACACAAGCAAATCTCACGCAAACTTGAAGCCTCAAGACCTTCCTGCATGTGGTCGATGTGAGGCAGTCAATAAAATGCTGGTCCGAAAAGAAAGACTCATAAACAACAACATCATTACCACAGAACAAGCATGGCAGTTGCTAGGTCAGAACACGCAGATTGTTCCCTCTCAAATTGAAGACTTAAAAGCAATTAAGAATAATTCCTATGAAACACCACGAAAAGTTTATGAAAAAGATAGTTCTTTTAGTAAATTCCAAGAAGTTTTTGATAAGCGATTCGGATTAGTAACAGCTATAGCAAAATCTAGACGACTGAGAACTAAGGACAGCTATTATCAAATTGCGTGCAAATGCGATTGTGGTAATGAATGCGTGTTTTCTTTCAACACCCTCAGAAATCTAGAAGACCCCCACTTTCTCGCTTGTTCGGCTTGCACGACTATAATCCAAAGCGCAACAAATATAAATATTTTTGGCCGCACAGAAAGTTTCACTCAAAAATGGAATGAGTTTCTTGAGTATCGTGAAATTAAAGATAAATTGAGCTTTGTAGAAGTCTACCAACACTTCCTTAAAGTGCGTTATCAAAACCCAAATATTATCTTTAGCTACTATCTCACAAAGCTATTCGACCACCTAAATAATAAATCAAAAGGATTCTGCAAGAATGACCTATCGAATCACTCCCAACTAGGCTTGTTCAACCTAAAACAAAGGTAAAAAATCACACTAAAATTCAAATAGTTAATTATTTGATAAATTCTTTTTAATGGTTATACAAAAGACTATTTTGTGTTATTATAAATCTCACAATTACCAACAATGTATCGGAAGTACATTTATGAAAAAAGTCATCGCTCTTGGTTTGTTGATTTCATCTCTAACAGCCTGCTCATCTTTGCCAACAGATATGAATAAACTTGGTGAAAATGTAACGAAAGGCGCTAAAGGTTTTGGTAACTACCTTCTGGAAATTGACAAACAAGCTCGTGAAGGCAACCTTGCTACCACAACAACCAAAAGCAGCACCCAAAAAGGATTGATTAGCTTAGAAGATTGTCAACAATCTGAAGGCAAAACCAAAGCCCAAATTGAAAAAATTATCGGCATTGAATTAAATGTTAAAAATGCATATACGATCAATTCATTCTCTGCTGTATATAATATCGCCGTTAAAGATATGAAAAGCCGATTTGATTCAATGGTCCCTGTGATTTGCTCTGTTTCATTCGAGGGAACAAAACCAACATCAAAAGTGCTTGTTTGGTCACTTATTGGTAACTAATACCAAGACAAGCTCTAATGATAAAAGCGCCGTGGCATTCATTACCACGGCGCTTTCATATCCAAGCTAATAATGTCGTATACCTGTGTGTAAATACTAAGTTATCGCATAAGCGATTGATCAAAAGAAAAGCCCAATCATTTGATTGGGCTTTTGCATTTCATAAAACTAATTGCTGCCAGGTTTTTGATCCAATAATTTTGAAGCTAACTCAGAAGCTTTCTTCTCTTTTTCTTGCTTTGCCATAGCAAGCATTTCTGTAATTTCAAGAGCCGATACTTTCCAAGATAAACCATCACGTTTAAGTACAATCTCAAACGGCATCTTAGAACTCATCATTGTAAATTTCACACCGAATTCATTCGTAGACTTATAACCCATCGTGTAAGTCATAGTGTAACCATGAGGTGATTGAGTGCCTGCTTTTTTATATTGATGCAAAGCTTTATCACTCATTGTCTCAAGTGCAATCTCAAGCACCTCATGGGAAATCATTTTATTAAGCCCAGCACCCAAAAAAGCCTGAGCAGCAACGCTATTAAGATCAAGCTCTTTACCCTTGTGCATTACCTTACCATCTGGGCTGTTCTTTTTAACCGATTCTTCAAGCTGTTTTTTAATACTCATTCTGAGACTTGAATAATCAATATATTTAGACACACCTACAGCATCACGATCTAAATACGCTGACTCGATTTTCTTTAAGGCAATATATGGACTCATATACAAGTAGATAAATGAGACAGCCACCGCCGCCAACACCCCCACCACAACTCCGAATACAACTGAATTACTTGATTTATTCATAGTAAAAACAATCCTGTCATCTTGATTTTTTGGATTGCTCGAACTTAACACAGCTCCCTATTTTAATTTTCCATTGGTGCTTATTTGAGTAATTCTTAGATATTTTAAACAGCGATATTAATGAGAAAATAAACCTATTTCTTGATGTAAACCCTTGTATTTAGCGGCACTCAATAATAAGACTCTAAAATTACAAAAAGATATTTAGGTTAATTAAAAATGAAAATTCAGCCCTGCCAATGTGTAGGGCTTTTTTCTACCCACCAGAAAGGTCCCACTCGATCTATGCGAATTTTCGGAAAATTACCACTAGGTTGTGCGCCGTGGTTTAGCTACGCATACTGCTCTAAAAGCGTTTTTAATAGAAACAGATGCTTTGATACCACGGCGTTTGAGCATCGTATATACGATAGTTTAACCATCATTTAGCTGTATAAAAGAATAATAAAATGATATAATTTAATCATAAATTAAAACAGGTAATACAACGTGAGTACATTAATCCATCTTGAGCTTCTTCGTGGCAAATTAACAAATCAGCCTATTCATGTAATTGATGAACCAATTGTGTTTAAAGGCGATTTCTTCAGCACAGAGACCATTGATGATTATATCGAATCAAACATGAT
>JAHLFF010000261.1 GCA_018883945.1 Candidatus Acinetobacter avistercoris | reverse complement strand
CGCCATTGATGATCTGTTGCAAAATCCCAGGGACACCAACACATTCAAAAATAACAGGTCTCTTCGGCAGCGCGCCCAATTTATCTGCAACTCGCCAAGCATGCCACCAAGGTAAATTTAACGCTTGGATTTTTTCAAATAATCCGATGCCGTAATTAATTGCCTCTGATGCATTGCCAATTAAGCCGTACTCTTTCCAGTTATCAAAGGGTGAACTTTGTTTAGGATCAATCACCACATCTGCACCACAGATTTCGGCGAGACGGCGACGATTTATAGAGAAATCACTGGCAACCACGGTTTTTACGCCAGATGCTTTGAGCATTAAAATAATACCTAAGCCGACTGGACCACAGCCAATCACAATAGCAGGCTCATTTTTTTTAATTCTGCTACGACGTACTGCATGCAGCGCGACCGCCATAGGTTCAGTCATTGCAGCTAAATCAGGAACTAAACCATTGGGTACCGCAAACATCAGCTGAGACTGTACTAAAATTTGCTCGGCATAACCGCCTGATGCATGAGGTGATAATCCCGTTGCTTGATAACCCAGTTCAGCTACATTCAATAAAGGCATTGAACAAACCAAGGTATCCGTTTTAAATTTATGACGAGTTTTAGGGCCATAATCTAAAATTTTTCCACAAAATTCATGGCCCATGACAAATTTATCTGAAGACTTCGCCACACCTTTTAAACCAATACGTGACGTCAGCTCATGCATATGATCACAGCTATGTTGCATATGTAAATCACTGCCACAGACTCCGCAACGTATGACGTCCAACAACACCTGACCTTTGGAGGGTTTGAGCTCGGGTAAGGTCTCCAAACTCAGTTGATGCTTATGACAAATAACGGCTTTCATTGTTCATTCTTTTTGTTTGCTGCTTTATCTTTGTTTTAGTTGCAATTTTTAGTTTTAAGAGTGTGGCATAGATCGAGCATTGAGCCAAGTCATAGAAACTGCGAACGGACGTAGTTTCCTAGAATTGAATTTTTTAATTGATATTCATGATTGCTAAATTTTCTAATCAACAATTAAAGTGTTTTAGCTTTATAACGATTGTCTAAAAGCGTGAAAACAACAGCACAAAGCACTAAGCCGATACCCACTAGGCAGACGCTTAACCACCCACCATGATGCCATGCATAAATACCCAAGGCAGAACCGCCGGCACCGCCAATAAAATAACTGGTCATATAAATTGAATTAATTCTTGATTTGGCATCCGGGCGTAAACGAAAAACAATATTTTGATTACTGGAGTGTATAAAGGCGAGACCTAAGTTCATTAACCCGAAGCCGAAAATATAACTGATGAGATAAATTTCACCCAAGTACAGGAATAACCAAGCACTAGCTAAAATTCCGATACCAGCCCAAGTGATGATATGGGTATAGCCCTTATCTGCAATTTGTCCAACCTTCTTGGTGGAAAGTGCGCCAAATACACCCGCAAGCGCAATTAAACCCACGATGACATCTGAAAGCTGAAATGACGCTGTCATTAAAATGGCAATAGTTGAAAACAAAATGCTCATGGTTGCGAATGCGAAGCTGCCAATGAGAGAGCGATAGATTAATCTCGGTTCTTTAGCAATCAGTGAGCCCATAGAACGGAAGATGCTTAGATAACTCATAGTTGAGCTGGGCAGGAATGGTAAACGGGCATTTAAAACCACTGCAACCATTAACATTAAAATGCCGCTGACAATATAAATAAGTTTCCAGTTGAAGAGATTCGATAATAAGCCAGCCAAACTCGTCGACAACAAAATGCCGACCAGTAAACCACTCATCAGCATACCGACAACTTCACCTGTTTTTTCAGGTTTTACCGCCATCGTGGCAAAGGGAATCAAAATTTGAGCAGCAACAGAAAAGAGTCCAGTGATAATTGTGCCAATCCAGAGCATCGGTAAACTGACTGAAAAAGCGCAAATAAATAATCCGATCGCGGCAAAGAGCATCAATAGAGGAATGAACTTGGTTTTGTTGACAATATCCCCCAAAGGCACAATGAATAATAAACCAATGGCATAAGAGATTTGAGCCAAGGTTACAGTCAGTGCGACCTCTGCCTCAGGTGCATGAAAATAGAGTTGGATCGAATGAATAAGAGGTTGTGAATAGTAATTTGCACCTGCACAAATTCCGCAAGCGATTGCCATGAGCCAGAGCAGCGCTTTATCTTCATGAATATCGAGTGGGTTTTCAATCAACAGCTTTTACATCCTTTATTTGAACGACTATTTTATGTTTAGGTTATTTACGTTGAGGTTGTCGTGTAAAGCGCATACTCAATATCATCAACTTGAAGTCAACATGTCTGGCTAAACTAAAAAACGATGATAAAAAGAGACAGCAATAGTCGTATAGATAGGTAAGTCCTGATTTGGCCTTGTTTTGAACATGATGAATGGGTGTGTCATGTTTTTCACTATTATGATCTACGACCCATATTTTGAATATAGTGATTAGTGTAAAAATAAAATAAATTAATGCGCTAATTTCTTTTTAGATAAAGTAATAATCAATACCCCAATAATATTCAGTGCACAACCAAACCATTGGATGGCATTCATATTTTCACCTAAAAATAAGGTGGCTAAGATGATCGTCAAAATAGGCCCAATCGAGGCGATCATGGCAGTTTGAGATGCGCCGATTCGAGCAATCCCTTGCGCAATTAAAATTGTGGGAAGGACCGTGACGGCAAAACCAAGTGCAACGCCATACCAAATGACACTGCTGGGTAATTGCTCAATCAACGCTATCGGATTAGGCGTAGAGAGGACATAGTGTAGAAGCGTTCCAATACAAGCAATACTCAGCGCTAATCCCGTAAAATTCCATGAGCCAAATTTCTGAATCAAACGAGGCGTGAGCAGTAAATAAATTGCGAAACTGACAGCACTTGCAAATACTAGACTTACCCCGAGCCAGAACTTTCCTTCATGGGGAACGTCGCTCTGCTCTTGCAACATGACAATGAGCGTTCCGCCGTAGCTTAAAGCAATTGCACAGATACTTTTAATACTGAGTTTCTGTCGATAAATAATGCTGGATGCAATAACCGTTAATGTAGGATATAAAAATAAAATAATGCGTTCAAGCGATGCACTGATGTACATCAGCCCCATAAAATCTAACCAGCTTGAAAAGTAGTAACCAATTAAACCTGCAAGGGTCAAAAGTAGCCAATCAGATACGCTGAGATTGCGATTATTTTTGCGGTTGAACCAGCACAATAATAAAAAGAAGGGTAAGGCACTGCCCATTCTCAAGGCTAAAAGGACAGTCCCATCTACGAGAGGTGAAAGTTCATAGGCTTGTTTGATGAAAATGGCTTTAGTGCTAAATAAAAAAGCGGCTGCAATTGCAAATAAAGTTCCTAATTGCGTTTTGCTAACGGCTAAAGACATTTTCGTAAAAACCTTAGAGTTGTATGTTCAAGCAGAACAGCGTTAATCAAGTAGAACAGGGTTAATCAAGCAGAACAGAGCTAAATAGCTCAGGTCAGAACGAGTATAAAACTCAGCAGCGCAAATATAAAAGCTTAAAATCTGATGAAGTACATCATTAAAAAGAATAGATGCTCAACTTATTTTTTGAAGGACAGCGCAAAGCACCGACTGATTAAGTAATGCTCTATTTTGGTGCGGTAAAATCCTTTTTAACAGCGCTTATCAATAATTAAAATGAATAAATCATTTTTTAAAGTTTTTTTGTTGCCAAATAAAATTAATTTTCAATGAATAGTGATTTTTATAATTTTATATGGATGTCTGCATTAAATATAAAAATCTAAAAATAAATGAATGACTATTTTGACAAAAATATTTGAAAATTTTGTCATAAGAATGACTCATCATTATTGGTGAAAGTGTCGTTAAAGCAAATGCTTAAATTAAACAAACCTGAAACATAGGCCTGGATTCATTTGAAGCAAAAAAATAAATTGACCTGATTGCCAAAATTTAGATTTTGAAATGTCACCAAGATCAATCCATGGCATTTTAAAAACGGATCTTTAATTCAATTCAATCATTAAATAATCAGCA
>JAHLFF010000260.1 GCA_018883945.1 Candidatus Acinetobacter avistercoris | reverse complement strand
TACTTAAGGGATGTTGATTTTTCTTAAAATCACGCCCTTAGGGTGAGTATTGCTGAAACTCTCTCAAGCGTTCACCAAACCCAAAGTGAAGCGAAGCGAACGACGGTTTGTGAATGCTTATAGAGAGAGTTGAAAAGCATTTGCTTTTACTGCTTTTCAACTAAATCTGATATGTAATGAAGCTAGAGCTGTTTTTCTGAGGGTACAGCTTTTTAATTCTGCTTAGGCTAATAGTTCAAACTTAAAACAGTAATATTCTGCTATGGAGTTGTTTGAGTGATAAAAATAGAAATTTCTGAAATAAATATGGCTACTATCAAAAGCTTTCAGGCTCATATTTCCAATACTGATAATTTAATGACATTGGAATTAAAGACTCGTGCGGTAAAACAAACAGCTTCAGGAAAAATCAGATTTAATGATAATGCTTTATATGACGCTTTCATCTTCATTAATGAGATTAGCCAGCAAGTCGCCTACGATCTATTAATTGAATGGTTATTAGAATGTATCAAAGAAAATATCCTTCCAATGCCTGTCAAAATTGGTAACAGGAAGGTTTATGAAGAGCTAGAAGAAGAATATAACCGAGCTTGTTTAGAGACGCTTATCGAGGAAGAAAGAGCAAAAAAATTGAAGCTCAAACTCAACAATATAATCTTGCAGGAATCCATAAGAGAAAAAGAAAAGAAGGACGATGATGACGATGCTGAGAAAAAATAGGTGTGACAGAACTTTTTTAAACTGGCTAGAAAACTTAACTATGAGGCTAAATCTTTTCGTGTAATTTACCGAAGATAATGCCTGATTTTGAACGACCTCGATCATACCTGGATTGCATCTAGGTATGATCGAAAGGTCATCCAAAACAGACATTTCAATTTTACTGTCACAGATCGGAAGCAGAAAAAAGTCATAATCCGCAATACAAATCATTTAAAAAAAAGTTCAGAATTTAAGTATCTGCTGTGTATAAAGCAAGGATACACATAGTGCCCTATTTTGGCTTCGCCAAAATATGACCCTACGTGAACCTTGATCAGGGTTTTCAACCCCGATACCCCGAATCCATTGCGCCACAAATGGGAGTGATCAAAATGGATACCGCCAAAATTCCAGATTGGCAACGACCGGAGCCGGTCACAGAACATCGAACAAATATCGTTAAAGTTCGCCTGAGTGATAGCGAACTGAATCTAATAAAAGAAAAAAATCCTTACGCATCTGTCTCAAGGTTTATGCGTGAATCAACCTTGAACACCATCCACCTGAATAAACAACCTACACAGAAATATTCTGCTACCCATAAAAACCTATTAATTTCCCTCAGTCGAATTGGGACCAATGTTAATCAGATCGCAAAAGCGGTTAATGCCGATGTGAAGAACCTGAACGATTTTGATAAGTCGAAGTTGCTGATTCTGCTGATTGATATAGAAAAACAGTTGCGGGAGTTAAGACCCGATGATCGTTAAGTTTTTTAAATTCGGCAAAGGCGGCTCTAAACCTTGTATTGATTATTTGCTTGGTAAAGACCGCGACCGTGAGCATGCACAGGTTTTATCTGGGGATGTAGATTTAACGGCCGATCTCATTGATTCAAGCCGTTTCACTAAAAAATATACTGCGGGTTGTCTATCATTTGCCGAAGCTGATCTCGATAAAGAAGCCAAGAAAAAAATTATGGCTGATTATGAAAAATGCCTGTTCCCAGTCATGGCAGAAGATCAATACAACATCACCTGGATTGAGCATAAAGATAAAGGACGTTTAGAGCTTAACTTTGTAATTCCGAATATTGAACTTAGCACAGGCAAACGCTTACAGCCGTTCTACGCTCCTGCTGATATGGGGCGTGTCGATTGCTTTAAAAAAATAACCAATCACGACTACAACTTACATGACCCTGACGACCCAGAAAACCGCCAACTGGCAAGAGTTGATTTAGACGATCAAGGCGAAATCAAACCCAAAAAAGGGGAGGTTTCTAAATCTAAAACAAGCAAAGAAATTGCCGAAAATATTGATATTAAGGTGATGCAAGCATATCTGGACGGCAAGATTAAAGACCGTGACGATACCATTTTATTTCTTATTGATGAGCTAAAGCTCAATGTTACGCGGATAACAAATAAAGGAATTTCCATATTACCCGAAGGCAAAAATAGACCTATTCGATTGAAAGGGGAGATGTATGAGCAAGGCTTCACAACTGATGATCGACCAGATTCGCCAGACGAAGAAAGACGCGCAGATAGCTATAGATCAAGAATTTCAGGAGCTATTAGCGGAATCCGAACAGAGTACGAAAGTCGCTGTTCTGGAAAGGCGGAAGAGATTGCTAGACGTTATCGACCAAACAGACACGTTGATAGCCCAGAAAGTAGCTTTAATGCAGAAACAACGCATAGAGCAAGTGACGGAGTTCAACAGCTCTACACAAGTGCGATTAACGCTAATAAACAAAATACTTGGAATATCGACAGTCGTTTTAGCGGTTTTAGCTTTGATTCTATTTATCTGGATTGGCAAGCAAGCAAGCGAAATCGCAACAAACGCGAAAGTGTTGAAGCAACAGCAACAAGCATTCTTGAACCATCACAATCAACCAAGATCGAGGTAGAAAATGCAGCTAGACGAAAAATTATTGAACTTGGTAGAGAAACAGTCACTCTTTATCAAGCAATGTCACCACATGATGATATCGCAAAATCAAACGATAGAGAGCTTGCAGCGCAGAATGAGCATACTCGAAGAGACCTCCGAGGTAACTCAGAAGCAACAGCTAGAGCTATCTCAGATGCAAATGCAAGTTACGAAAGGTTTAGAAGAAACATCAGTTTTGGTAATACAGATGCAGCAGCTTTGCGAAAAGTATTTGAATCAGAAGAATTGAAGCAGCAACCGAAGCCAGAACCAGTTGTTATCCAAACCCATGCAAAGACCCCTGAACCCCAGAAACAAGCTGAAAAGACGCAAATCTATGATGGTCCTGACGGTCCATAAAACCCCGCGAAGCGGGAACAAACCTGCCATATTCAGCGTGAAACGCCGATTTACATTGACTTATGCCAATAAGTATTTGAGTTGTATGAAAATTAATATGAAAAAGCCCCCAAAAACTATTGCATTTGGAGGCTTTCGCATTGTATGTTTGTCGGTACGCAGTTATTTGATGTCTCACCATCATTTAACGAAGATTAGCAGAGTTGACGCTCGTACTAATTTCACCAAAGGCTTTGTACCTACAACTATTATTCATTTATAACAGTAAAAGTACAAGCCCAAAATGTAAAAACTTCGTTATTTCATGTTGTTATAGTTCATCAAATAAGCAACAAAATATTTTGTTCTGGCTTTGCCATCCTCTGCGTGTCCGTTTTTACGGATTGGCATGCGTTGCATGTGGTAGGAATAAGTGTCACTGGTGCAACGTAGCTATAGTCGAAAGGCTAAACCGCTTACAGGGTGACTTCACATAGGCGGAGCGTTGGGAGTAGTTACATAGGTTTGTTAAGTTGCATGTTGGGGAAACCCTCGCAGAGATACAGCCGTGTAGCGACAGGGAGCGCGTGGAGCAAGGTGCAAAACTTTGAGTCCTTGTCTGCTGTTGTTTTGCAAACACAGTGCTAGGCGACCGATTCGTGGCTCCAAAGCCAAAGATCAGCTCAGCAATACTTAAGGGATGTTGATTTTTCTTAAAATCACGCCCTTAGGGTGAGTATTGCTGAAACTCTCTCAAGCGTTCACCAAACCCAAAGTGAAGCGAAGCGAACGACGGTTTGTGAATGCTTATAGAGAGAGTT
>JAHLFF010000259.1 GCA_018883945.1 Candidatus Acinetobacter avistercoris | reverse complement strand
AAAAAGATTATAAAAAGTAACAAAACTTTAGAAAATACTGTTTAAAATCAAATTAATTAAATAAATATCAATAAATAATTGAGGATAAACATCATGCGTCTATTAAAACAATCTTTAATAACCCTGATGCTGGCCAGTACTTTGACCCTCACAGGATGTGGCTACAATACCTTGCAAGTCAAAGATGAAGCGGTGACAGCATCTTGGTCTGAAGTACAAAACCAATATCAACGTCGTGCAGACTTGGTGCCTAATTTGGTTAATGTGGTAAAAGGGTATGCAGCGCATGAAGAGCAAGTGCTCACTGAAGTGACTGAAGCGCGTGCCAATGTTGCAGGCTTAAAAGTAGATAAAGCCGTTTTAGAGGATCCTGCCTTATTCCAAAAATACCAAGAAGCACAATCACAAATGACGGGTGCATTGTCACGCCTGTTGGCAGTGACTGAAAATTATCCTGATTTAAAAGCCAATGAACAGTTCCGTGATTTACAAGTCCAACTTGAAGGCACAGAGAACCGTATTGCAGTGGCACGTAATCGTTATATTACAACCGTGCAAGACTTTAACTCCTATGCGCGTCAGTTCCCACAGGTGATGACCGCAAAAGTAATTGGTATGGACACCAAACAAAACTTTAGTGCGGAGCAAAGTGCACAAAAAGCACCAACAGTGTCATTTAACTAATTGAATCACATTGGGGCTTCTGCAATGAAAAATCGAGCGCTAAAAATAATAGCCGTCGTGCTGTTATTCTGGAGCAGTCTGTTTAGCAGCTATTTATGGGCAGAAACTGCCACAGCGACAGATCAAGACATTGAAGAAGTCATTGTTGTGCGTGAAATTTTAAATAAACAAAAAGAAGCGACACCATCCCAGACCGCGACAGCCGAAGCGCAAGTTAAACAACCGAACATTGCCAATGATATGATAGAAGGGCAAACTCAGCGTGATTTGCCGAGTTTAAATGCACCTGTCATTGACCAAGCGAATTTACTCACTTCTGCTGAGAAACAACAGATCAGTCAACGTATTTTAAATTTGCATAATGCGGGCAAGGGTCAGGTGGGAGTGGTGATTGTTCCCACGACAGGTCAAGAAGATATCTTTGGTTATTCGATGCGTGTTGCCGAAGCGTGGGGATTGGGTTCAGCCAAACGCGATAATGGTTTGCTCATGACTATTGCCATTAATGACCGCCGTATTCAAATTCTGACAGGTTATGGCTTAGAAGGTGTGATTCCTGACATTGTGGCAAGTCGTATTATTAATGACAAAATTACGCCTTACTTTAAGCAAGCCCAGTATGCACAAGGAATTGATGCAGGCTTAGCTGAAATTGAACGGATTTTAACGTTAGATCCTGAAATTGCTGCCCAAGCTGCGGATGAGCTGAAAGAACGTCAAGAACAAGCCTATCAGTCACACAAAGCCACCCAATCGACTTTAAGCTCAGTGTTATTTATTGTGGTTGCGGGTGTGATTGCATCTTTCATTTTTGGTAAAAAACTTAGTGCATCTACGGCTGCGGTTGCAGGTACTGCCGCAGGACTGGTCAATGGAATGGGTTTAGTGGCAAGCCTACTGATTGGCGCAGGTGTGTTTTTCTTATTGGTCACGTCTATTGCACAACTCATCTTCCAAGCCTTTTTATCGGGTGGCGGACGCGGTGGCGGGAGTGGACGTGGTGGTTTTGGCGGCGGCTTCGGTGGAGGCGGTGGTGGTTTTGGCGGGGGAGGTGCTTCAGGCTCATGGTAACAACAACGGATTCAACAGATATTGTCACGCAAGCAAAAATTATTGAGCAACATCAGCCCAGTTTTAAACGCTGGCTCAAGCATGTTTGTCATATCCCTTCGGCAAAACGTTTTTACTCTAAGCAAGATCAACATGCCATTGCGCAAGCGGTAGCAGAAGCAGAACATGGTCATGTCGGAGAAATTCAAGTCGTGATTGAAGCTTGTTTACCTGCGGCAATTGCCTATCAGTACGATACTTTAGCTCGCGCTCGTCAACTCTTTGCTGAACTGGGCACATGGGACACTGAATATAACAGTGGTGTTTTGCTTTACTTAAACCTATGCGAGCGAAAAGTCGAAATTGTGATTGACCGTGGTATTCGAAATGCCACAACGCAAGAAATTTGGGATGGAATTTGCCAAAATATTCTTCAGCAATTGGCAGAGAAAAAATATAAAGAAGCTTTGGTGGATGGTATTTTTGAAATTGGAAAAGTCTTAGATGCCTACTATGATCGGCAGATTCAAGATTTAGACAATGAGATCAGTAATCAACCGATTATACTCGGGTGAATAAGGTCTCAAAACTGACAATTTTTGTCAGTTAGTTACACAAAATGAAACATGAATGTTACAAAAGAAAATATTTTTTTTTAAACTGCTGTTTTTTCTGTCAAAATTACTATAATAAAACTTGGCACGTTAGATGCTAAGTATAAATAGCTTTAACTTTTGAGCTTTATAAATAAACAATAAACATTTGTGGAGAATGTTATGAATACAGTACAAAAGGGTTTTACTCTTATCGAATTGATGATCGTTGTGGCGATCATCGGTATTCTTGCTGCAGTTGCGCTTCCTGCATACCAAGATTATACCGTTCGTGCAAAAGTATCTGAAATTGTACTTGCTGCGTCTACATGTCGTACTGCGGTAACTGAAGCAGTACAAACAGGTGGTGGTACTTCGCTTCCAGGTGCTGGGGAATATGGTTGTGAATCTTCAGGACAAGTTTCTAAATATGTTGCCTCTGTAGAAACTGATGATGAAGGTGTAATTACGGTAACAGCCACTGATGAATCAAGTTTGAAAGGTGCTGCAGAAGGTACAGTAGTGCTAACACCTGTGATTGATGAAGACGCTGGCAATATTACTGAATGGACATGCGGTGGCGACATTCCTGCAAAATACTTACCATCATCTTGCCGTGCTAGTTAATATGTAAATATACAAAAGGAGGGTAACCTCCTTTTTTTTGGTTATTCAGGGTGAACTTTGAAAAAGTATCTGTATTTGGGCATCTTTATCTTAGGATGTTTGGCTTTTGTATTGCCGAATCGCTATTACCCTTGGTTAAGTGCTTATCATGAGTTTTCCATTTATTTCGTATTTTTCTTGGCATTTATTTTATTATTGATTGAAAAACAAAAAATTATAATTGATCGTTATATTGCGGTTGTTTTTGCGCTTTCTTTAATTCCCATTTCACAATATCAATTTGGAAAAATTTATTTTTTCGGTGATGCTTTAATCGCAAGTATTTATATATTCAGCTTTGCCTGCAGTATTTTACTCGGTTTAAATTTGAGTCAAGCTTTTGATAAACAAAAACTTTTAATTTTTTTTAGTTCAATTTTTGTCGCTGCTGGACTACTTTCCTGCTATATGATGCTGCAACAATGGTTGTTACTCACCAATGGTGGTATTTGGATTATTGATCTTCCTCATAATCGACCATTTGCAAATTTTGCCCAACCGAATAATTGTGCCACTTTTTTAATCGTGAGTTTGCTGGCTGTAGGTTATTTATTTGAACAACGAAAACTCAATTATATTGCCAGTTTTAGTCTAACAATTTTATTTTTACTCTGCCTTGCCTTAACCCAATCTCGCTCAGTGTGGGTATATGCACTTTGTCTGTTGGTCTGGTGGTATTGGAAATTTCGGCCATTAAATACCCGTCTAAGTACGCACAGTATTCTATATATATGCAGTATTTTTGTAGGCTTTCTCTATATATTACCTATTCTTTCAAATTACTTAGGATTAGTTGCGGTTAGTGATGTCGGAGAGCGAGCCACTTCTGGTTTATTGCGCTTACAAATGTGGCATCAACTACTCTTGGCTGTACAGCAGCAGCCATTATGGGGATATGGTTGGAATCAGGTCAGTGTTGCTCAAATTAGTGTTTTTTCAAGTTTTCCAACTACAGAATGGACCGAACATAGTCACAATATTCTAATCGATTTACTGATTTGGAATGGCGTTCCGCTTGGCGTGGCAATTATTGCTTTCTTTAGTTATTGGTTATTTAAGCTTAGTCAGCTTATTTACTCGATAGAAAACTTTATTGCCTTGTCGATGGTTGGGGCAGTATTGAGTCATGGCTTGCTTGAGTTCCCTTTAGAATATGCTACGTTTTTATTACCGGTTGGTTTTTTAATGGGCTATGTTTATGCAGACTCAAAACTTAATCATTACATTGAACTTTCTCGTAAAAAAATCATAGTGGCTTATGGTGTTGCTGTTGTACTCGCAGGCATCATTGTTTATGAGTATTTAATTATAGAAGAAGATACACGTTTGGTACGTGCTGAAATTTTAAATATTGGTAAGTCTCAAGTGACACATGCCGCACCAAATTTATTGTTGATGACACAACTCAGTGAAAGAATTCGTTATATACGTACAAAGCCTGAAAAAAATATCTCTGCAGAACAGTTGCTTTGGATGAAGCATGTTACCTACAGGTATGCTACCCCGAATAACTTGTATAAGTATGCGCAAACTTTGCTGTTAAATGGTCAAAAAGCTCAGGCACAGTATTATTTAAAGATTTTGAACCAATTGTATAATGAGAAATACCAACTCAATGCCTTATATAAGGTTCGTGACTCTCATGTGTATCATTGGAAAAAAGAAGGGAATCAATGAATGTTTTTTGAATAAAACGATGTAAATTTTTTACTTTACATTTGGCCTGTTCCTTAATTTTTGCATGTATCGCTTCGGGTTTAATGTTTCGTTTTTGGTATCCAGATGTTTTGTCAGTGACGACATGAGTAACTGGATTATTTCTAATGATGCTCATTATTGATATCATTGTTAGGCCAGTTTTAGCCTTTATTGTCTATAAAGCAGGCAAAAAAACCTTAAAAATGGACTTGGCGACTATTATTCTGATTCAAATGTTGGCGCTAGTCTATGGTTTATATAGTATTGAGAAAGGACGACCGGCCTATATTGCATATAACATAGATCGCTTTGAACTGGTTCGAAAGAATGAGATCGCGAGCAATGATTCTCAACACAATGAAAATTTTGGAGCGTATCCAAGTTATGTGGCTGTTAAATACCCAGAAGATACTCAGTTAAGAAATAAGGTGATGTTTGATGAAGTGTTTGGAGGTATAGCATTGAGTCAAAGACCTGAATACTATCAGTCTTTAGATACTGTTCAGTATCAAGTGAAACTAAAAACTCAAGAGCTTCAATATTTATCACAGTTTAATAGCGCTACTGATATTGAAAAGATTTTAAAACAATATCCAAATGCAGTCGGTTTTTTACCACTCAAGGCAAATAATTTAGATATGACTGTATTGGTGGATAAAGAATATAAAGTCATCAAAATCGTCGACCTCCGCCCTTGGAACTAAGCTCTGATTGCATAATCAAAAAGCAGATTCCCCATCGATCTGCTTTTTGATTATCATATGCCCAACCTCCACCGCACATTCTCCACATGAAATTCACGCTCGCCCTGATCGCAGCAATCCTTATTTCTTTTGCTTGGCTTATACCGATTCATTATCGCCCTTGGGTTACCTATACAGGCGAGTTGTACGCTTTTTTTGCACTATTCGCATTAGCTGCAATGTGCTTAAAAGAAAAATTAAGAATACCAGTAGTTGGTTTGCCATTATTAGTGCTTGCCTGTGTCCCGCTGATTCAATTTCTTATGGGGCAGGTATTTTTCTTTAGTACTGCCATGATGGGCTTTATCTTTGTCTTTAGCTTTTGGCTCTCAAGCGTGCTGGGTTATAACTTTTCTATAGGAAATTATAAAAGGGAAGAAACTTTTGCCCATTTAAGTTATGTGTTTCTAGCTTCAGGTACGCTGACAGGAATTATTACGATATGCCAATGGACTAACTTGGACGCGACTTTGCCGGGTATGGTGAATATCAGTGGCAATCAGCGGCCCTATGCTAATTTCGCTCAGCCCAATAATATGGCAACTTTTTTAGTCATGGCTTTGATGAGCTGTTTGTACCTCTATGAAAAGAAAAAAATCCAAACCAAATGGCTATTTGCCTGCGCTGTTGTGATTGTTATGGGAGTGGCTTTAAGCCAGTCACGTACTGCTTGGGTTGCTGCTACCGCGAGTATATTATATCTGGCATTTTACCAATATAAAGGCATTATCCGCCTTAAATGGTATTACAGCAGTCTCTGGCTATTACTGTTTATTTTCTTTATCTGGTTGTTTCCGGTACTGAGTCAACTAATTGCACAAATGACTGATGCAGAGGTGATTCGCAGTCGTGATGTGGTATCACGTGCAACCGGTGATATGTCACGACTCGCCATCTGGCAGCAAATGTTAGCCGCGATTCAGGTCCAGCCATGGTTTGGTTATGGCTGGTATCAAACCAGTGTTGCTTTTGTTTCGATCAGTGATACGGTGCAAGGCCCGGTCTGGATTCGTAGTGCACATAATTTTATTCTGGACTTTTTACTCTGGAATGGACTGATCATCGGTCTGCCATTTCTGGCCTACTTTGGTTATTTGGGCTATCAGTTGCAAAGATGGGTCAATACGCCTGAGTCTGTCATTGGAATTTTGATGATTGGAGCATTTGTCACACATGCCATGTTTGAGTTTCCACAGCACTATGCTTATTTCTTATTGCCAGTCGGATTTATTCTGGGTATGGTCTTGGCGCAAAAACCAAAGATCAAAACCATTACTTTACCGGCATTTGCTTTGCAACTGACTTGGGGAATTAGTTTAGTAATCTTACTTCTGATTTATCGGGATTATGACGTTGCGGTGCCAAAACTCGGACAAAGTATTCGTTATGAAAAACAGCCAGACAAAATCACCAATCAACAACCGATTTATCTGCTGACTGAGTTTAATCACCGGATTACCTGGATTCGTCTTAATCCTTATAGCAAAGTTTCAGCCGAACAGATTGAGGAAGGGGAGCAGATGGTGTTGAGTTATCCAACCGAATATAACCTGATCAAATATGCGAAACTCTTAGCTTTTAATGGCTATGAGGTGGAAGCCAAGCATCAGCTGCAGCGCTTAAAAACCATTCAGAAGACTGAACTGAGTTATGATGAACTAACGCAGGATATGCCACGCTAAATACAAAAAAAGCCAGCAGATGCTGTAATGCCAGTCAGGTAAGCAATTGACTGGCATTTTCTTTTTTAAATTCAGGATTATTTTGATAGGCAGAAAAGTCATCCGCAACTGTTTGAGGCAGGACTACATCAAAAAATGATTGTTTCTGCGACAAATTTACTAGTGGATAGTGGCTGACGAGTTTTGCGGATGAGGAGCACTGCTCCGCAAGATGCCTTCCTTGCGAAGCTCCGCTTCTCATTTGGGCGAAACCAAAGTAACAAATAATTTACAAGAATTTGATTTATAAAATTAATACTCCGCTGTGAGTGACTAAAAAATTAAAGAGTCTATTTCTAAACTCCTTAACTGATCAACATTACTG
>JAHLFF010000258.1 GCA_018883945.1 Candidatus Acinetobacter avistercoris | reverse complement strand
GAACTCATAATAAGGTTTTATGTTGCTATAAATACAATCACCAACCATAACATTAAATTATTTTTAATAAAAACATTAGCTTAATGAATGTTTAAAATCCAACCTAATCTGGTGTAATTCCACCATATTAGAATTTATTTAATACGATCTCCATGCCCGCTATAAGTTACTTTTTTACATTTTATGCATTGCCACTCAGTCACAGCATCAAAATGATAAATTTGCTCCCCTTGAAGCGTTCGCGCCTTTTCATATTTATGCTGACAAAAAATAGACTTAATTATTTCTAGAAGCATACAACCCCTCCATGAGCAACCCCACTCCATCTTCCATATAAATCAAACAGTTATCACTGGCAAAATGTAACAATAAAATTAAAATCACTATGCAAATTTAGTGTAGCAGGCTAATGAGATTTAATATGGTGCGCCATGTAGGATTCGAACCCACGACCATTGGATTAGAACTCCAGTGCTCTATCCATCTGAGCTAATGGCGCATAAAAAAAGCCCCCATTTTGGAGTAAATGCGGGCTTCACTGAATTCGATATTATATTTATCTGTTGATTTATAAACATTATATTAACAAATATGCATTTAATAATCTATTGCAATATCTTTCAAACAAAATCATTAGACAAAAAAATACCTGTCGGTGGTTCAGACAGGTAATAAACTTTGAATATGAAAAGCCCACATTTCTGTGAGCTTCTATTTGGTCAGACCGTAATACGACCAGTATAGAAAAACTATACCTTAATGAGAAAAATTTTACCACCTTATACTTTCAATTCTTTGTAAGTGATTTTTTTATACTTCTCAATTGCATTTGAAGCACATTTGATTGATGTCTCTAAAGCAATAATCATCATGTTTTCGTACTGCTTCCAAGTCCGATCATAAGCCTTTAGCGACAACTCAGTAGTCTTAATTCCTGCTGCCAGATGCACACGCCCAAGAGCAGTAAAATTTCGCTCATGCTCAGGATCTAAAGCAAATGTCAAAACCATCCAAGCAACTTTTCTTGCGATATCTGTGATTGAAATAAACTCAGGCTCTCGGCGCTTATCACAGATCGCATTTTTAATTAATATCTGTGCCAAATGATTCTGAATAAACTCAAAATCCCCTTTCGATTGCTCACCCCAAACAATCACACTCGTCACCGACTTCTCTAACTGCGTATCCATACTTGCAATAGCGCCCAAACGATCTTGATAGTCCAATGGCTTTGCTCCTGTGCTATGCCCTTCATCACCGAACTGTGGTGACTTTGCTGTGATGCCTTTTGTCAACCACTCGAATTGTTCAAATTTTTCCGCTACTGCATTCATCCCTTTCCCCTTAAATCTTCTTAACCGAAATAATCAACTTTCCATTTTGCTGAATCGGCAACCGCTTAATTGCCAAATCATCTACCTGTCTATCATCTAAAATCAGCCCGCATTTTGATAAAGAATCAAGAATAGGCTTGAGCATGTTGTCTAAGTCCCTCACAACCTTGTCAGGTGGCGCAAATTGAACGCTTAACGACACTAGACCGTCATACCTACACGGATTAATAAAACGCTTCATAACAGCCGTAAAATGCCTTGCACGCTTACTCAGTCTTTTGCGTCCTCTTCCTGAATCCAACCAGTAGTTATTCACTGACGGTGGAACAATCTCGATTTCACACATCAGTAAGTCATCTTCAAACAATCTGTCACTGGCAAAACCTTTGATCAAATTGGGAGGGATTGTCGGTGCTGGATCAGGGTTGCGCTTCTTTGGCTTTTGCAACGCCTTAAATTGGGTGATTGAGATGCTAGTCATTGGCACCTCGCTTTAGCACTACCAAACACCGACGCAAAGCGAACATGCGCTCACTTTTACCTTGCTTTAATGCGAAATCCTTTTCGCGCTCAAGGCTTGCTATTAAATTTAAATGCGAAGCTTCAATTTGATTGCACTTCACTCTTGTTTTATTAAGCTCGCTTTTAAGATGCTCAATTTCAACTAAAGCCTGCTCAAGTGTTAATTCTTTAACCTCAAAACAAGCACCATCGGCATAACAACGACCATCTGCACCGCAATATGGATTGCCTGTTTCGCAAGCCATGACCGCATTGGCCCAAGTGGTATCAATGCTGCTTTGCAAGTCAGCTTCACAAGGGATACGTTTATTCATGCTCACCTCGCAGGGCTTGTCTAAGCTCCGCAATACAGGTCCTCAAAACTGCATCCGTAGTACACTCATGCTGATGTGTATGCTCCGTGTATTCATCCTGCCAATTGATCAAAACAGTATTAGCAACCTCGACCTGTTTCTTCTTCTCGATATAACACTGCTCCATGTTGATGAGTTGGGCTTTAAGCTGATCAATCTTGGTTTGTTGTTCTCGCCACGCCCACTTAGCAATCTCAATCTTGCTTTCATTTCTATGAATGCGAATATGCTCAAGAAATGCATCTTCATCAAACTCACTCATTGCCCTTCCCCTTCGTTGCATCAAGAATGGCTTGAGGTGTGCCACTTGGATAAGTTTCAAAGAAAAATACGACTGGCTTGTTCTTGATTTCTATTAATCCAAAACGGTGAAGATGACGCGCATGCGTACTGTCACGAAGTAACTGAACATCACGGTAATGAGTTAAAAGGCTACGCCATGATTTCAAAGACATTGATGATTTGTTTGAGTTGCACGGAACACACGCAGGATTCATATTTTCTATGGTGTCTAAGTGAGGTCTTGTCATCTCACCTGAGATAAGCTTTCCACCACCAACATGAATAATGTCTCGCTTAACAGCCTCAATATGATCCGCATGCCATTTACCATCTAATTCACATCCGCAATAAGCACAATGGCCGCCAAATTTATTCTTAAGTTGCTCACGTTGAGCCTTGGTTAGTTTCATCCCACCACCACTGTATTTGGCGAAACATGATTGCGAATGTCCGTGCATGAGTCGGTGTCGTGGCTTGAAATAGCCTGACGTAACTCGCTATGAGTAAAGCCAGCTGAGCTTCTGTGCCACATGCCATTGATTACTGATATTTTCCAATCTTCAGGAACGCTATGCTTTTGAAGCATCCCATCAAGAGCTCTTGCATTCTTAATGCCTAAATCTTCGATCAGCCTTGTTACGTAATGAGTTGTCATACCTTGCGCTCCTTCAACTGATCCGTTTTAACCACGCCATTTTTTACAGCCCAAGCCACACACGTCTTACATCTACAGCTGTGCTTAACATATTGAGTGTTTGTACCGTGCTTAGCTTTATAGACTTGAGGAACAACATCCTTAATCTCCCCACCACGCTTCAAATACTTCTCCATTTCCACATCAAGCTCAGCACGTAATTTCCGTTTGTCTTGAATGTATTTCGCTGATGCACCGCAGTTTAAAAATTCTTGTTTTGATAGGTTCATGCTGCCACCTGCTTCATTTTTGCTTTAAGTGCTGAACGCTGATTACTGATCGCTTTAGCTTCTTTGCAGAACTCACAACGACACTTGTGTTTGTTGTATGCGTATACAGTGCCGCGATTAATTACAGGTGCATAAGACAAGCCTTCTAGCTCTTCACACCAATCCATTGTGTATTGATCTCTCATGTCACCGCTCCCATTCTGCACATGAAGACAATTTCGATACCGCCATAACTTGGCTTATCAAACGTCTTGAGTTCTTTTCGAATTACCGACTCGATATGTTTTTTAGTTTTGGTGTTGAACTTGAATGCTCTTTTCAAAAGCATGCGTCCGTTATCATTCGCTATCGCTGTAAACTGCATCTGCTGTTCGTTGATTTCGATTACTTGAATCTCTACGCTCACACCCCACCCCCAACTCGCTGATCCATCCAATTGCACTCAACCAATGTCAACCCATCGTGTTGAAAGCGTGACCACAGACGATCTCCTAAATCCTTTTCAAGCTCACCGACAGTCAAATTCGAAATCAGCATCGTTGGCTTGTTCTCGTCATAACGTGCGTATAAAACTTTGTGCACCAACTGCAATCTGTTTTCATGACGGTCATGCAATCCGTACTCATCAAGAATCAATAAGTCCAAATCCGTATAGCGATAGATCGCACTGGCTTCGCTGTCATCGGCTTTTGTCCAAGCATTGGCAATCTCATTAGCCATGCTTTCAGAAGTGGCGTAGCGAGCGTATTTGCGCTTATTCAGAACGTTTAATGCCACAGCGCAAGCAAGATGGGTTTTACCTGTTCCTGTACGACCAACCATGATCAGATTGCGATTTGTGTTGTTCAGGAAGTCTTTGGCAAATGAAACGCATTGAGCTTTCGCATTGCGCTGACCATCGTTTTGTACCTGGTAATTACCGAATCCACTGTTTGCATGTCGGCTTGGTAATTTCGCACCTGCAAAGTGTTTTTCTCGAACCATGGTATTCACAGCGTGTGCATGTTCTTTTTGACCACGGTTCAATGCTTCAAATGAGCACTCTTTGCAAAATACTCGTCCGCCCATTTTTGACATTTGGATTTGATGTTGAGAGCAGAACTCTGTTGCTTGTTGAATATTGAAATTAGAGAGCGTATTTGCGTTCATAGCAGATCTCCACAATCAATATCGCTTGCAGGTGCATATTGCTGTTCAGCGCCCCATGCATCGTT
>JAHLFF010000257.1 GCA_018883945.1 Candidatus Acinetobacter avistercoris | reverse complement strand
TTAAACTGCGGGTCAGAAAGCTTTTTAGAGTCGATATATTTCATACTGAAATTATGCATCAATTTCACAAAGTTAAGGGTACATATAATCATCAAAAAGATGACTGTTTTTTGAGTTATGAAAGAGATCTACTAATTTATATTTTACAGATGAATTTATTTTACAGATGAGTTTATAAAGCAGGTTTTGAATTGAGCTCAATAACTGCATTACTGTAAATGAGAAATCAATAAAAGTTATAGAGAGAGTTTTATAATGGATTAAGGTCGGTGTGATCAGCTTATTCTTAATTAGTGTTAAGGTGTAAGCATTAATAGTTTTAGAAAATGATGTTATTTATTTTTTGAATTTTATAATGTATCAAAGACTTAAGTTTGATTTAAGTGCATTAAAGACCGATAGCGTAAAAATAAGCTGAGTTTTGATTTCAACTCTCAGCTAATTCCATTACAATTATCGGGTTTAAAAATTTACGCCTAGATATATAAACTAGAGGAAGTATCTGTGAGCAAAGACACTATCGTTGCCCTACATGCAGAGCACCAAGGTCGCTGGAAAAACCGCGAAGAACTTGCGGAACGTATGATTGCCTTATTGGGTCAATTATATCGTGAAAAAAACATTGTGGCTTCAGTTTATGGTCGCTCTTTAATTAACCGTTCAGTAATTCAAATTCTGAAAGCTCACCGTCGTACTCGTATGATGGATGTAGAACTTTCAGTTGTTCATACTTTCCCAATCTTAGAAGCATTGGCTAAAGTTGAGAACATTGGTTCTGCTGAAGTTGATTTAGGCAAGCTAGCTGTTGAATTTAAAGAAAAAGGCGGCGATATCAATGCATTTGTTGCAAACGCTGTTCAGTCTTTAGAAGGTAACGCGACTTCTGTAGAACATAAAGATGTTGTTCTTTACGGTTTTGGTCGTATTGGTCGTATTCTTGCTCGTTTAATCATTGGTCAATCTGGTCTTGGTCGTGGTTTAAACTTGAAAGCAATCGTCGTTCGTAAATCATCTGAAGGTGATTTAGAAAAACGCGCATCATTGCTACGCCGTGACTCAATTCATGGCCCATTTGCAGGTACGATTTCTGTAGATGAAGAAAATGAAGCGATTATTGCAAATGGTCAATTCATTAAAGTAATTTATGCATCAAGCCCAGCCGAAGTTGATTATACAGCGTATGGTATTAACAATGCTTTAGTTATTGATAATACGGGTAAATGGCGTGATGCTGAAGGTCTTGCACAACACCTTAAATGCCCAGGCGCTGCGCGTGTTGTTCTAACTGCACCTGGTAAAGGTGAGATGAAGAACGTTGTATTTGGTGTGAACCAAACAGATATTTTAGATGAAGATACGATTATCTCTGCTGCAAGTTGCACCACAAATGCAATTACACCAACACTGAAAGTTTTACATGACAAATATACAGTGTTGAATGGTCACGTTGAAACAGTTCACTCATTCACAAATGATCAGAACTTAATTGATAACTACCATAAAGCAGATCGTCGCGGTCGTGCTGCAACGTTAAATATGGTGATTACTGAAACAGGTGCTGCTAAAGCTGTTGCTAAAGCGCTTCCTGCACTTCAAGGTAAATTGACAGGTAACTCTGTTCGTGTACCTACACCAAACGTTTCATTGGCTATTCTTAACTTAACGTTAGATAAAGAAGTTGATCGCGAAGAAGTGAACGAATATATTCGTCAAATTTCAATCAGCTCAAGCCTTCAAGGTCAAATTGGTTATACCAACTCTACTGAGGTTGTATCTTCTGACTTTATTGGTTCTCGTACAGCGGGTGTATTTGATGCACAAGCAACGATCACTTCTGGTAACCGCTTAACTGCATATGTTTGGTATGACAATGAAGTGGGTTATAGTTGCCAAGTATTACGTATCGCTGAGCAAATGGGTGGCGTAAGCTATCCAAAAGTTCCTGCTGAAACGACTGCATAACGGTTCAAATTATGTAAAAGCGCTTCTGATGAAGCGCTTTTTTTTGCCTAATAGTTAACAAATATCTCTCAAATGGTTATATTAGTTTGAATAATTAAGTGATTTAATATTCATTCATATTGGCTTTTATCAGTTGATGTGAATAAACAGTTATAAAAATAATAGTGGATAAGGATCGTTAAATTGCAACTCAAACATGTCGTCATTGGATTGACTTTTATTGTCATCGCTACTGTGTGTGGTGTCTTACTCGCGATCTGGGTTTTCAAACATTTCAATATCTATATTCCTTTGGAAGATCAAAAGGTCAATATTGATCTTCAAGAACCCTTGCAAGCCAAAGTTCAAATTCATGATGCTTTAGATGTTGATGTGACGGGAAGAATTAATACTGAGATTCCGATTAATGAGGTTCTCGATATTCCGCTTACACAAACTTTAACTCCGCGGGTTTATTTTGATAGTCAGGTGCCGATTCAAACCACTATTCCTGTACGCGAAACATTGATTGTAAATCAGGATATGCCTGTAGATACAACAGTAAAAATTAAAGTTTTGGGCAGGGATATTACATTACCGTTGAAAGGGGTTATTCCGATTAAGTTGAATGTTCCTATTCAGATGGATGTACCACTGAAACAAGATATTCACTTAAAATTTGATGCGCCGATCAAAACGGTATTAAAAGAAAATTTACGTATCCCTTTAAATACATCTCTGAAAGCCAATATTCCGATTCAAGGGCATCTAAATGTCCCGATTAAGACAGCGCTAGATGCGTCAGTTGATGTTCAAAATACGTTGCCAGTTAAAATTAAAAAGGGTGAATTGGTTATTCCGCTCAATAGTGTTCAATTAAAGCGTGAACAAGAGGAATTGTCAGAAAGTAGTTTTGCAGAAAGCAGTCATATTGAACAAGATTCAAAGTCGAATAATGTGAAGAAAAATACAGCTTCCAAGCAGGTTAGTGAATGAAAGTTTATTATTCATTAAAATGGTTTTTGATGAGTTTTTTTCTGATCGTTATTTTGGTGGCGATACTTTTTTGGTTATATCTCAATGTCGTGGCCTCAATGCAGGTATCTGCACAACAAGCAGATATTCAACTTTCGCATTCATTACCGACCAAAATTGAGGTAGGTAATTTTTTAGAAGCACAAGCCATAGGGGTCTTAGACACTCAAATTGACGTGAATGAAAATCTAGAATTACCTCTGACTGGAAAATATCTGGCTAACTTGACCTTCAGTGTTGAAGTGCCTGTTGAGGTTTCAGTGGATTACAAAACAGAGGTGATAATCGATCAACTAATGCCACTGAGTGCCACTACTGATCTGGTTTATCAAAAGAAATGGTTGCCCAAGTTTCCTTTAAATATAGACATTCCAGTCAAATTGAAAGTGCCTTTTCATTTGAAGGAAACGTATCGTGTACCAATTAAAATAAATTTTAATGGTCCAGTCGATTTGGCTTTCAATGAAAAAGTTAATTTGAATGTCGTACATCAATTTAAACCGCGACTTAATTTGAAAGACCCAATTACCTTAGAAAAGATCGCGACTTTTAAAGCAACGATGTACAACAGTGAGCGGGATACTAAGGCTAACTTAGATATGAAGATGAATCTACCAATCAAAAATATTCATCCTTAAGATACAAGCTGAATGCATCATCAGCTTGTATCTTAAATTCCACAGTTGCTAAAATAAATGTTTAGAAAATCAACCTTAAAATGTAAATCTTAAAACGTAAATTTTAAAACATAAATCCTAAAACATGAAACTCGTATCTATGAACATTAGAACAAAGCTCTTAGTGATTTAATAACTGCTGAATAGCCAATTCAATTGGTGTGGATTGACGACCAATTAATTGTTCAAGATCCTTACTATCGCTGTACATTGCGCCTTGTTCAGCTTGAATGTCGGCATCTACAATCACCTCGACTAAACCTGCTGGTAAACCTGCATCATTCAACGCTTTTGTGTAATCAGCTGGACTGATATTTTGATATTTCACATCTTTACCTGATGCATTTGCAATATAAGACGCGAGGTCAGTTAGTGTGAAACTATTCGAGCCAGTGAGTTCGTAAATTTTATTTTCATGACCTTGAGTGATTAAGACTTTAGCCGCAGCTTCAGCATAATCATGACGTGAAGCAGAACTGATTTTACCGTTGTTCGCTGAACCATATAAAGTTCCAGTTTCAGCAGTGTGTGCAATACTTGCTAAATAGTTTTCGCTATACCAGTTATTACGTAAAAAAGTATAGGCTAAACCACTATGTTTAATGAGTGCTTCAGTTTCACGATGTTCTTCTGCTAATCCTAATGGTGAGGTGTCAGCGTGGAGTAGGCTGGTATAGGCAATAAATTTTACGCCCGCCTTTTGTGCTGCTTCAATCACCGCTTTATGTTGTGGGGTGCGGCGGCCAATTTCATTGGCAGAAATGAGTAAAACTTTATCGATGCCTTGTAATGCAGGAATTAAAGTTTCGGGTTGATCATAATCAAAATGACGAAGTTCGATTCCTTTTTCTTTTAAATAAGCTGCTTTATATTCATGACGAACCAATGCGACAATACTTGATGGATTTATTTCTTTTAATAAAGCCTCAATTACGAATTGTCCGAGTTGACCTGTAGCGCCAGTAATTGCAATTTTCATTTTTAATACCTATTTGATTGTTTAATTTGTATACTTACCAAACGCATCTTATTATATAGACTTACAAAAAGTAAGTACGTACCTAAAGGTAAGTTTTATTATTTTAGAATTAAATTAATATTTTAATTTGGAGTGTTGATGAATAGTCGATATGCAAATAGCGAGTTGTTAGGACAGGTACTTTCAAATGAATGTCCTTCTCGTGAAATTTTAGAACACCTGACCACCAAGTGGTCTGTATTGGTATTGCGTTGCTTAAGCGAAGGGGTGCATCGATTTAGTGAGCTGAAGCAGCGTATTGAAGGCGTCAGTGAAAAAATGCTTTCACAGACTTTAAAGACACTTGAAGGCGACGGTTTTGTTATTCGAACGGTTTATCCTGTGGTCCCGCCAAAAGTTGAATATCAACTCACGCTCATGGGTTCACAAGCAGCGCATCAAATGGTGGCGCTCGTGGGTTGGATTGAAAAGAATTTGCCAGAAATTTTAGAAAATAAACAAACTTTAGAAAAATAATCCTGAGCTGATCGTCCGTTTGATCCGCTTCATTGATGTGGATTTGATGCCTAGGCGAGAGGATTGATATAAATTCACACGATTATTTGGAAATGATGAGATATATTTAGCATAAGCTGAATAATACTATTCGAGAAATTCTTCAAAATATGGCATAATATGCGGTTTTAAAGTATTTAGAGGATTGGCAGCATGCGCTTTGTTGATGAAGCAGTCATTACCGTAGAGGCTGGCGACGGTGGCAATGGCGTAGCCAGTTTTCGCCGTGAAAAATTCGTACCATTTGGTGGTCCTGATGGTGGTGATGGTGGCCGTGGCGGTAACGTATATGTTGAAGCAGATGAGAACACCAGTACACTGGTAGATTACCGTTATACACGTCGATTCCGTGCTGAACGTGCTAAAAATGGACGTGGTGCAAACTGTGCAGGTCGTGGCGGTGATGACACAATCTTGTTAGTTCCTGTAGGTACAACGATTGTAGATACAGAGTCTGGCGATATTATCGGGGATTTAATTGAAGCAGGTCAGCGCGTTAAAGTGGCTGCTGGTGGTGAAGGTGGTCTAGGTAATACCCATTTCAAATCATCGACCAATCGTGCTCCGCGTAAGTGCACAACCGGTACTAAAGGTGAATACCGAGAAATTCGCTTAGAGTTGAAAGTACTTGCTGATGTCGGCTTGTTGGGTATGCCAAACGCAGGTAAGTCTACCTTTATTCGTGCGGTCTCTGCAGCAAAACCAAAAGTAGCTGATTATCCATTTACAACTATGGTGCCTAACCTTGGTGTTGTCGATGCGGATAGTCATCGTTCATTTGTGATGGCAGATGTTCCAGGATTAATTGAAGGTGCTTCTGACGGCGCTGGTCTTGGTATTCGTTTCCTTAAACATTTGGCACGTACTCGTATTCTCTTGCACATTGTAGATGTACAACCGATTGACGGTTCAGATCCAGCTTATAATGCGAAAGCAATTGTTGAAGAATTAAGAAAATTCTCACCAACATTGTCTAAACTTCCGATTGTATTGGTGTTGAATAAAGTAGATCAATTACAAGATTCGACTCGTGATGAGTGGTGTCAGCATATTCTTGATGAAATTCAGTGGGATGGTCCAGTATTCAAAACTTCAGGTTTAATGTCTGAAGGAACAAAAGATGTTGTTTATTATTTGATGGATCAAATCGAGCAACAGCTTGAACGTGAAAATGAAGATCCTGAATACGCAGCAGAGATGAAAGCATTCCGTGATCAGCTCGAAGCTGAAACACGTGAACAAACCATTGCAGCGAAAGAAGCTTATCGTGAAATGCGCCGTAAACAACGCCTTGAAGGGTTGTTGGGTGATGACGATGAAGATGAAGACGGTGATGATGGCGATATGGAAGTGTTATACGTACGTTAAGCTCTTGAAAAAGAGTTACTGAGGACAAGATGATAGAAGTGGTAGATGGGCAGCGGCAGCTTAAGGCTTGCAAAAGAATCGTTGTTAAAATCGGATCATCTTTACTCACAGCAAATGGAAAAGGTTTGGATTTAAATGCAATTTCGCATTGGGCGAAACAAATTGCAGATTTATACCAAGCAGGACATGAAATTATATTAGTGTCTTCTGGTGCTGTGGCTGAAGGTATGGTTCGCATGAAACTTGAGCATCGACCCACCGATCTACCCAGTCTTCAGGCGTGTGCAGCTATTGGACAAATGGGCTTAATCCATACATGGTCAAGTGTATTAGAAAAGCATCAAATTCAAACTGCGCAAGTACTGTTAACACATGACGATCTCGCTGATCGTCGTCGTTATTTAAATTCCTGCGATGCGCTGCAAAATCTGATTGATTGGAAGGTAATTCCAGTCATCAATGAGAATGATACCGTGTCTACGGATGAAATTCGCTTTGGTGATAATGACACTTTAGCTGCAATGGTTGCAGGTCAAGTACATGCGGATTTACTCATTATTTTGACAGATCAAGAAGGCATGTTTGATTCTGATCCTCGCTCAAACCCCAACGCTAAATTATTTTCGACTGTTCGCGCTTTAGATGAAAGTCTATTTGATATGGCGGGTGGTGGTGGAAAGTTCGGGCGTGGGGGGATGCTGACCAAAGTTCGAGCTGCTCGTTTAGCTGCAAAATCAGGTTGTCCAACACTGATCGCCAGTGGAGAAAGTGACCATGTACTTGCTCGCTTGATGTCTGGTGAAATGCTGGGAACCTTGTTCATTACCGATAATGATCGCATCACTGCACACCAGCAATGGTTGGCAGCACACCTTCAAACAGCTGGGCGATTGGTTATTGATGATGGCGCAGTTAAGGCAATCAAAGATAATCATCGTAGTTTATTGCCAGTTGGTGTGAAAGAAGTTCAAGGTCATTTTGAACGTGGTGATGTGGTTGAATGTGTTGATACTCAAGGTGGTCGAGTTGCTGTAGGGCGTGTGAACTTTAGTTCGCGCTCAGCAGAAATCGTCAAAGGCTTATCTTCTGACAAAGTACATCAAGTTTTAGGTGAGGCACGATCGTTGGAAATGATTCATCGCAACCATATGGCGATATATTAGCAAATACACACCATAACAAAACATAATATTAAGGCTTGATTCTGCAAGGGATTGAGCCTTTTTTGTGTGTTTATTGAACATGCAATAGTTTTAGTATGAGATTAAAGATGAAGTGCAAATGCGAGGTGCCTGTATAACGCTTAAACTGCGGGTCAGAAAGCTTTTTTGAGTCGATATATTTCATACTAAAATTATGCATCAATTTCACAAAGTTAAGGGTACATATAATCACCAAAAAGATGACTGTTTTTTGAGTTATGAAAGAGATCTATTGATAATAAATAGATCATTAACATAAAGTGATTGTTTTATATCATAATATAATTTATTAATTTTTATATTTAATTCTAGATAGTTAAATGGATCAATCGGTTGTGAAATCTATCGCCCTTAGATAGATGCAAAATAAGATCTGCTTTATCTAAAATTATAAATAGCTAATTATATGATTTTTAATGTAATTAGCTATATTATTGAATGATTAGATTATAGCAATAGGTCAAAAAAAGATGCTTGACAAAGAGCAGAGTAAAATTAAAGAATTTATTAGGAATAAAAAATTATCACATCTTTCGTTTTTAGATGATGTTTGGTCAACTTCTGACAATAAGGATTATATTGGCTTTTATTATTTTATTTTGCATCTAAAAGACGAGAATAATAAGCATGTTTTTGATGAAATTATCAATCGGGAAGGATCTTTATCAAAGGCTTACTTGTACTTAGGGAATATTGCCAGAGATATTTTTACTGATATTGAGTTGAAATATATTTCTTTGGAGTTTTTCAGCAAGGCTGTTAAGGAAGATGACCAAAACTCTGAGGCTTATTTTCAGCTTTATTACTATACGCGCAGTCTAAAGTATTTAGTTGAACTTCTTAAAGTTGAATTTAAAAAAAATAATATTAATGAACATATAATGCAAGTAAGTCAAACTTTTAGTGCGATTGGTATGGATAAGTTGTCGAAGGAGGATCTACTTTTTTTAAAAGAAATATATACGCTTCCCGACTTACCAGAAGATACAAAGAAACAGAATATACTTGCCTCGCTTTATTTTTATCTTGATGAATCTGATTTAGGTAGAGAAATTATTGTAAGTTCAGATGAACTAGATTTTGAGATTATAAAGAAATATTTAGACGGAGGTTTAATTGATTTAGATCTAGCTTTGTCAAAAGTTAGCTTTTATAACAGAGAAAGGTTGTTATCAGGAGATCATAAAAGAATTTATGAAATTTATAAAGAAGAAGCAAAAAAGAGTAAAACTAACCCAATAAAGGATGTATTAATTCATAAAGCTTTCTTAGCTGATGAATTTATGGATGTCATAACATACTATCAAGAAGCAACGGACATATTTAATAAACTAAAACCATCCTTGCATTACCTACTGAGTCAAATTGCACTTAAGCAAGAAATTGACAAGAATATTTATGAATATATCAAAGAAGACTTATATTTATCAGTATTTAATCATTCTGATAAAGAGATAGATGCTCTTAATTTAATATTGATATTCAAATTGCATTGTATAAATATAGAAAAAAATTATTCAGATAATAAAGTAGGTTTTTCACTAAAAATCAGCCGTCCCTATAAAAAAGCATTAGAAATTTTAGATAAACCTGAAATAGTGGGACACAACTTATATGACGATTTAAAACAACAACTTTTATCTTTGCGAGAAAAAAATACTCTTAATAGAGGCAGCCTTGCACTAGATCAGTTCAAAAATTTTCAACCAGAATTTATTACAAATTATTCAGATTTAAACGAATACTGTAATACATACATTAAAGTTGAAAAATACGATGATGTGATCGCTACCATTCTTCATTTTCATAAGAAAAATCCCCCTTCGATGAATACCATGAATTGTCTTGGTGTTTGCTATGAACATAAAAAAGACTATGAAAATGCGGTTATTCATTATAAGAATTCTTTAGATATCATGCATTCTTCAAAGGAAATAAATTTTCAGATTATCCAAAACTATTTATATTGTTATAGGACACTTCCTTTTGAGAAACTTCCTATTGAGAAACTTCTTATTGAGGAGTTCGAAAAACTAAAACATGAATATAATCTATGTTTAGTGAGTGATTTTAAATGGGATTATTCATGGTCAGGTGGCTCCAAAACTTTATTTAAATACTCACCTTTTAATATCAACATAATTGATTCACTATCTAACCAATATTTTTATCTACCAAGTAAAAAACAGCTAAATGATCCTATTGAATTGCCTGATTTAACGAAGATTCGTGCCAATACCTTTATTTATCAAAACTACTATATTTGTTCCTTTTCTAAGAATGAAAATTCAATGCTTATGTGGTCACACTATGCTGAACAACACAAAGGAATTATGGTCGAATATTGGTTTGCTGGGGAAATGCCTAATAGTGTGGGGATAGGTCCAGTAAACTATTCTACTGATCAAAAAAGACTTAAGGAAAAAGATAATTATGTCTTTAATCAGTTTTTATTAACCAAAAATAAAGACTGGGATTATGAGAATGAAGTTAGGATATTTTCTTTTTTAGAAAATAAAGTCGGATTCACAAGATCTAACTACTTGAATCTTGATCGAAGTAAAATTAATGCAAGGGTTAAAAGCATTACTTTGGGATTGCAATTTCCAGAGGATAAAAAGAAATTGATAGGCAATATTGTGCAGTCTTTAAACAGTAAACTCTCACCAGATGATCCAGAGATTTTAGTTCGCCAAGCCTTCATTTGTGAAAATAATAATTTCGCCCTTATTTATAAAGATATTACGCTTAGTTAAAAACTTGGTGGTGTTTCAAAAGTTTGAGAACTTAATAAATTTGACTCATCCCATTAAGGTGAATAAATTATACCAATTGAAATATACTATTTCGGTGCGCACGATAGTGTGCACACTTATTTGCGTACGAATCGTAAGTGATGAAAGAAACTTTTACGAGAAAGTCATAAAATGAATAATAAGACAAGTATGTAGTGGTCAACAAATATTGGACATAGTTTTAAGTTTATTTTCAGCCCCACAAGGACTGATACCATCATTAAAATGATGAGGTCGTATCTGATTGTAGTATTCCATCAGATATATACCGACATCTAGTTT
>JAHLFF010000030.1 GCA_018883945.1 Candidatus Acinetobacter avistercoris | reverse complement strand
TCCTAGTACGAGAGGACCAGAGTGGACGAACCTCTGGTGTACCGGTTGTGACGCCAGTCGCATCGCCGGGTAGCTATGTTCGGAAGGGATAACCGCTGAAAGCATCTAAGCGGGAAGCCTACCTCAAGATTAGATTTCCCTAGGACTATATGTCCTCTAAAGAGCCGTTGAAGACTACAACGTTGATAGGTTGGATGTGGAAGCATAGTGATATGTGAAGCTGACCAATACTAATTACTCGTGAGGCTTGACTATACAACACCCAAACAGTTGGTGTTGTTGATCTAATTGATACAAAAACCTTGATTTAGTGAAAGCTAGTCCTTAAACTGCAACTCAAATATAGTTCTGTTAATAACTCTTTTGGTAGAAAGCTTTGGCATCTAAATAAGACCAATGCAAGTATCCATAAACAGTTGTGCTGGCGACAATAGCAAGAGTGAACCACCTGATCCCTTCCCGAACTCAGAAGTGAAACCTCTTCGCGCTGATGGTAGTGTGGGGTTACCCATGTGAGAGTAAGTCATCGCCAGCTCATTAATTCTAAAACACCCCCAGCCGTTAAGCTGGGGGTGTTTTTTATGCGCGAGATAAAGAAAGAAAAAAGATTAGAAAAGAAAGTTTCTAATAAAGGGTAGACTAATATTAAAACTTCAAAAAATAAAAAGTTGATAATCATATGATATATCAGAAGAAAGTGACATGAATTTGTCATAAAACCTACGTCATTGTGTCACTTTATTTGTGTTTAATGTGATATTTAAATCATTAAAAGATCTATTATGAAAAAATTTTACGGTTCAGTTTTAGCCTTAAGTTTAATGGCCTTGGTCGGATGTAATGATGATTCTGATGACGTAGGAGTGGTTTCTCCTAGTCCTGCTGTCTCAGTTCCAACATTAATTTCTTTTGCAAAATTAAATGTAGCAACTTATGCAGATGGTCCAGAATCAGGTCTTGCAGTTAAAGGTGCCAATGGTATTTTACCACCATTCCCAGGACAGCCTGTACAAGGTTTTTCTGCGGCACTAAAAAATGCAGATGGAACTTATATGGCGATGGCTGATAATGGTTTTGGTGCACAAGATAATTCATCAGATTTTTTATTGCGTATTTATCAAATTAAACCAGATTTTAAAACCAAAGCTAAAGGGTCAGCAGACGTTGAAGTCATGAAATTTATTCAACTACGCGATCCTAATAAATTAGTCCCATTTGAAATTGTAAATCAGAATACAACCGAACGTTTGCTAACTGGCGCAGATTTTGATCCTGAATCATTACAGCGTGAAGCTGATGGTAGTTTCTGGATTGGCGATGAGTTTGGACCATATCTACTTCATTTTGATAAAGACGGAGTTTTATTAGATGCTCCAATTGCTTTGCCAAATCCTTATGTTAAAGATCAAGAATTAAGATCTCCACAAAACCAACTGAATAAAGAAGCAGTTAATTTTGTAGAACCGTTAGTTCAGCGTAGTGGTGGTTTTGAAGGTATGGCAATTTCAAAAGACGGGAAGTACTTATATCCTATTTTAGAAAAACCATTGAGCAATGATAAAACAGGTAAGTTGATTATTTCTCAATTTGATTTAAAAACTAAAAAATATACTGGACAATACTACCTATTCACTCTAGATACTAAAGCAACGGCGATTGGTGATTTTCAGCTTTATAGTGAAAATGAAGGCGTAATTATTGAACGTGATGATAGTGAAAATAACTTAGGAGGGCATAAGAAGTTAATCAAAATATCGTTTAATGGATCAGGCAAAGATGTAGCACGAGAAGAAATAGTAGATTTGATGGATATCGCGAATCCAGATTTACTTTACGGTACGCCACGTGAAGGTGATATTGCTACAGGACAACGTTTTGGTTTTCCATTCCAAACGATTGAGGATTTAATTATTGAAGATGCAACGACATTAACGATTTTTAATGACAATAATTTCCCCGGATCATCTGGTCGTAACAAAAATCTAGCTGATGATAATGAAATCATTCAGATTAAATTGCCAAAATCACTCTATTAATTTCTATATATTTTATATTAATGACTGTTATTTAGACTTAATTTATAGAAAATAAAGAAGAGACTTTAGATTGGTTATATTTAATGTCTCTTCTTTTTTATATTTTTTAAAATTTACACGATATAATAATTTATGAATATTAAAAATTCATACTGTAGAATTAACTCGATTGTTTATCATAATTCGTTGATAAATATTGATTTTAAAGATAATAAAAATCTATTAAGTCAAAAGTAGATTTATTTCAAAAGTCATTATTCAAATAATAGACTCATCATGAGTAATTCCTCATCCTAACCTTCTCCCAAAGGAGAAGGGATTTTTACATATCATTTTATGGCCAATCAATAATCATTTTTCTACTTATGAAAGAGATCTAGTGTAAATCATAGAATTAAAATAAAGCTCAATTTGAATAATGGAGCTTTACTTTAGAATGAATTTAACAGTAAGAAAATTATAATGCGCCTTTTAAATCATTTTTACGTGATTTAACTTGATTGGCATATTTTTTACCTTGTCGCTTCATTTTTCGATTGGTATTGTAGCCTGTTGGACCAACATTATAATAAGCTAAAGCTTTTTTCCAGCTTCCTGCAGATTGATTATATTTAGCTAAAATAAATGTACCACAGTTGATATTAATGTTCTCTTGGAAAAGATCACCTGGACAGGTTTGTTGCCAGTAACGCGGCATAACCTGTGTCAAACCGACTGCTCCTGCAGAGGAAACAACATGACTACGATAACTGGACTCTTGTTGAATCATCGCTGCAAGTAATAAGGGATCAACATCATACCGTTGTGCACTTTGTACAATCATTGGTGATACACGATTGGCAGTTGCTGGAGAAACGGAGTATGCTTTTTGAATGCCATTGGATAGTTTTGCTGCTCTCTTTTGAACAGAACCACCACCAAGTGAAGAACATCCTGTAAAGATGAGCACACTACCTATCAAAAGGATTGTTTTCAATGAAAAAAAAGTTGAAGGTTTATTATTTGCTTTAATAAGTGAAAAATGGTGTTTATTCAACAAAATATAATCCAAAATTTAACTGTAATATACGCAAAGATGTTAATTAGCAATGCACTGAGGGTCAAGTATATACTCACGCAATAATGGGTGATTTTGTAAATCTTATGTGTTTTCTCATTTTTATACCTAAAAAAGTAAAAGCTCAATCAGAGCGATTGAGCTTTCACTTTTTTAGGCATCTTTATGTATCACTTGAGTCGTATTACACATATTGATGATGAAACTTAGAATATTTGTTTAGTGTTTCTAGAACTTCCTGTTCTTCATATCCATAGAATAGGTTAATTTTAAAATATCAAAAATAAAGTTTTTCTACTGATCGTGTACGCTTAAATCTACAAATGATGTCCGTTAATGCTTCATTAATATACAGCTGAAATTCAGGTTTAGGATATTTAACTTCATAAAAATCTAAGACCACCAATAGCGTAAAATATGGAAAAAAATGGGTGCAGAGAAACATATGGAGTCGATACGATCGAGCATTCCACCATGACCATGAATCAGCTGACCCCAATCTTTAACGCCTCGGTCTCGTTTAATTGCAGACATCACCAATCCACCAAAGAAACCAAAAATACAGACAATAAAGCCAATAAAAGCAGATTCTAAATAAGTAAAGGGTGTTAGCCAAGACATTGCAACACCAAGGGCAGATGCCAAAACGATACCGCCGACTAAACCTTCTATGGTCTTTGAGGGCGAAAGAATAGGCGCAATTTTATGCTTACCAAAAATTTTACCGCAGACGTATTGCAGTACATCGGAGGCTTGAACAACCATAATTAGCCAAATAGCAAGCCATATAGGTTCACCATCAAAATTTTTCAATTTTAAATTGAGTAGTGCAGGAACATGAGAAATACAGAAGACACTGATCATGAGTCCCCATTGAATCTTTGCACTACGCTCTAAGAAATGTGTTGTATCTTCTTGTTTTAAACTGGCGATCGGAATAAGTAAAAACACATAAAGCGGAATAAATAGTGAATACAGCCCATACCAGTCGATATAAACCAAATAATACTGATAAGGGATGACGAAATAAAATGCAATCAACAGTGGAAAATAATCACCACGTCGAGTGGGCAATAAACTAATAAATTCTCGTAATGCAAAGAGAGAAATCAACGCAAATAAAATAATAAATGCAATATTACCTAGAAGGATCGCTGTACCAATAACAATCAGCATGACCCACCAAGCATTGATACGAGCATTTAAATTGTCTATAACAGGTGCAGATGACGTTCCTGCTTTTTGTTTTAAAATATATCCAACCGTTGAGGCAAAAACCAAAATAGCCGAAAAAATTCCAAAGAGAATATAGGTTTGGTGAAGGTTGTTGAGTGTCATTGATTTTCGACCTCTTTTAATTTTAGTAACTCATTTTGGGCATAATTTAAAAAAGCCACTTTATCTGTATGTTCATTCTTATTTAAAGGTTTTCCAAACACCACAGTGGATAATAATGGTAATGGAATAATTGCGCCTTTAGGCATGACACGTTTTAAGTTTGAAATCCAAACCGGAACTACTTCAACATCGGGAAATTGTTGAGATAAATGAAACAGCCCACTTTTAAACTCTAAAAGATCAACATCATCTTCTAAATTACGTGTGCCTTCGGGAAAGAAAATAATAGAATACTCTTGAGCCAATACATCCTTTACAGGTTGTAGAGGATCATTCTGTCCTTCTCGGTTTCGTTGTATGGTGACACCTGAAAAAGTATCTTGGATTAAAAAACGTCTAAGACGATCTTTCATCCAGTAATCCGAGGCTGCAATTGGCCGTGTTTTTCTTCTAATATCCGTTGGTAAAGATGACCATAATAAAATGAAGTCGATATGACTATTATGGTTAGCGTAAAAAATACGTTGCTTATGTTCAGGTTTACACCCCAGCCAAATGCTGCGTGCCCCAGTCAATAACCGGGCACTTCGACGTGTGATAAATGCAATAAACCGTCCACATAGATCGACGATGATATTTTTCTTTTTGAGCAAAATTTTTTGTTTCTTCTGCTCTTGAATCGCATATTTCATTGAAATCGGGCTCATTTATAATTTATGGATCTATAATTTATGAATCATCAGCACACTGAAGAGTGAGACTGCTTGTAAAACCAAAATGAATATTTGTATTTTAAAAAGTTTTAAACAGCCTTTGAAACGAATTTGCCAATCACGATCTGTCTTTGCACTGGGCATTAAATTGAATAAAACCAGACTTTGATCTAATTCAAATGTCGATTTCTGTAGACTTTGATACTCTGCTTCAGTATGCATCATAATCAGCAAATCAGAATCAAATTTAACTCGAATATAAATATAATGATGAATCCCGATAAGCAAAAATATCCATAGCATAAGAATGAATATGTTGAGTTGAGAGCACTCTTGTAGATGCATAAGCGCCAATATAGACAAGCCAAACATGAAATAACCAGCTGTGATTAAACTTGAGGTCGATGCGAGTAGTTTAGATAGAACATAAAAGTTAATTTTCATGGTGCAAGTCCATTCAGTTTCAACTTAAATAAATTGAGTTGTTGAATCTGAACTGTATTTAAAACGATCCATGGTCTGCCTTTCTGAACAATCTCAAACGCTTGCTCTGCATTATGAGCATACTGATGTTTGATTAACCAGGCGCATAAAACGGATGTACTTCGTGAATAACCTAATGCACAAAAGATGAGAATTTTTGAATCATTTTGATCATTAAGTTGCTGGGTGTGTTTGAATAACTGATCAAATTGAGTAACAGCAATATCGAGTTGATCAGCATAAATTGGAATTAAATCTAAACTCAAATATTGATTATAGTTTTTTATTTTATCTCCTAAATATGCAATTGGAAGTTCAGAGCAGCAGTCAAAAATACCCTGATAATTCATAAGATTTTTTTGTTGTGGAATACGCCCTAAATGTATTTCACGATTTTCAATGTTAATAATAAAAGAATCTTCAGGGTGTTGATGCGTCCATAATCGACTGTTTAACCAAGCTGCGCATATATATGGTGCGAATAAAATAAATGCAGCAGCAGTCATTTGACCATTGTTCTTTTTTTGAAAAAAATGTGGGCGTACGCATACATAAGCCATCGAAACCATTAATAAAGTAAATGCAGGATAAAGTAACCATAAAAATATCCCTTTAAAAATAAAGGCAATTAAGGCAAATAAAATAGATCCTAATAGATAAAAAACACCCATTTTCAAATGTTTTGGACTGAGCTTTAGTCCTTTCTGTTTTTTGAATGGAGAGCGTACCTCAAGTGGGAATAACCAGACACAGAATGCACCTACCAGTATTCCTGTCGGAATATCAATGAAGTGATGTTGCCATGTGGTTAATACTGAAACGCCAATTAAAAATGCCCAAAAATCAACTCCGTATTTCCAGTGACCATGCACATGTCTACGAAAAAAATCCCAGAGAATGATCAGTAAAACGATATGCAAGGAAGGGGCTTGATTAAACGGTTTGTCAAAACCCATCAATACATCAAACCATAGACCAAAGAAACCACTCAATTCAGGACGTTCAAAAGTAAATTTTAGAGGAAAAAGCAAAAAACAACTGATTGAAATGATTTGAGCGGAAAATAGTCTAAGTGCATGTTGCTTGAGTTCAAATTTATTCCAACAGATCAGTAAGGAGAGCCCATAAAATAGATCGATAGACCAATAGGGTACAATCGTCCAAGACCATAAAGGAATATGCTTTTCCCAGTCAAATACAATAAAAGCAACTTCCGTTAAATTCGCTGCATATTGATTTGCAAATCCATAAGTAATAAAGAAAAAAGGGGCGAGTACAACTAAGCAGAGTAATCCCAATTTCCATGTTCCAGACTGTTTTTCTAAAATTTGCATATATCAGTCTCTTATATTTCACTCAATTATGATGAGGAAGCGCTTTTTTTTAAATTCAATTGAAGCTGGTTTTTAATAAATAAACCAAGTCAGATAAAGATGTAACCTGACTTAGATTTCATTTGTTTCATTATAAAGTTAAATTTTCTGAGCGACAGACACGGTAAAGATTCCAAATTCATCAATACACTGATCCACTTTTTTAAAGCCAACACGTTCAACTAAAGCATCCATTTCAGCTTGGGAGCGCAAACGCATTACCCAAGCATCTCCCTCGCGATGTGAAGTGAGCGCACGTGCGATAAACTCTTGTTGAGGATGCCAAATTTGTCCTGTGTAGATCAGAAAACCCCCTTTGGAAATTGCTTTTGATAAACCTTCCAAGGATTGAGCCAGCAAATCATTATCACTAAATAGTTCATATAATCCTGAAACTACAGCCAGCGTTGGTTTTGGACTGATAGAGGCTAAAGATTGTTTATCAAAAGCATCTGCTTGAATGAATTGAGCAATATCAGTTAAACCCCGTTGGGCAACCATCGCTTGGCCAGCATTAACATTAATATCACTATAATCACGTAATAAAATAGAATCAGGGCGTTTAGGTAGTTTATCGACAGCATCTAGAATATAACGGCCATGTCCAGAAGCAATATCTAAAATTCTGAGTGGTTTACGTTTTTGTATGAGTACTTGAGCATATTTTTCTAATAAGTTTTCAATATTTAATTTTCTGGCACGAATACCACGCCAGCCAATTGCATTCAAATATTGTCGATCAATAATCTTACCCAGTGGATTGGTGCTTTCACTTTGATTTCGATAGACAAAATCTAGTGTGCTCCCTGAGTCGTAACCTGTATCTTCACCAATTTTTAAGCCTGTAGAGATTTTACTGCCTATTTTGAGGTTGCTTTTGGTGAGCTGCCAAAATATATTCTTGATTGATTTTTTCGGTAGAGCCGAACTTAAATTCTCAGCAGTTGCACAGCTCGGACCAATTTTATCGGCATTGAGTAGATCTACTGCTAGGTATGGATTGGCAAAAGACTGTTGTATGAATCGACGGATTTTATCTATTGCAACTTTGCGATTTTTTTCACCTAAAGTGTCATGAAAAAAGCCATCTAAAATATGAAATTCTTTTTGAGGGTGCGGTAGCTTTAAATAGAATTCACGTTGAGGCGCTTGTTGAACCACAAAATCTGAACCAGAACAAAGTACTTGCGTCGGCACAAATATATTTTGAGCATCGTTGACAATGCGGGCTGAAGCATCATAGAGCCCTAAAAGCATTCTGACTGAAATAGAGCGTGCTATTTTAGGATCTTTATCATAGCTTTTAGCTCTGTCTAAATCATGCGTGAGCATGCTCGATTTAACATAGCTTTGGATGAAAAAATTGCCTTTGACTTTGCTCAAGGCTTTTAAACTCGGTATTGCGAGTGGTACATATAATTTGATTTCAAAAGCAGGTGAGGCTAAACATAAGGCTCTGATTTTAGGCGCATAATCATGCACCCATGTTGCAGCAAGAACAGCACCAACACTTTGACCGATTACGGCAATATTGTGTTCTTCAATGCCGTATTTATCATGTATATGTTGAACAAAGTATTGAATGTCTTTAACACATGCTGAAAAGCTTGGAGCATCTCCACGCTCTCCAGGAGATTCACCGTGACCACGTGCATCCCAAGCAAAAAAATCATATTCGGGTAAAGAAAGTTCATCGACTAAATGTGCCATACGTTCTGAATGTTCATGTCCACGATGAAACAGTAAGATCGCTCGTTTTTCTTGAGTTGAAACAGTGCTTTGCCAATGTTGGTAAAACAGTTCAGTTTGGTCGTGTGAGACAAAAGTATTGTGGGTATTGGAATACATAAATTAATCCATTTTTTAAAATTATATGGCTGTTGTTATACTATTTTTAATTCGGTTATAGATGGTTACGACAAGCAATAAACCCATCATAAAAAGTAATCCATTACAGAGATATATAAGGTACTCGGAGTGATCTGACATGATCGGGAAAACAAAAATAATTGTGGTTAAAAGTCCAAAACAAAATGCTCTATCACTTTTCCCCATAGGACCATCATAGCGACGTTCTTTTCCAATCAGGGGCGCCATGACCCCCGTATATTCACTTAAAATAGCCAAGAATACGATAATCAAAAGTAATTCAGATTGTATGAAACTAAATCCGATGAAACATAGATAAAGAGCGGTATCCGATATTACATCGCTCAACTCATTATAAAATGCACCCAGTTGAGATTGTTGAGCAAACTCTTTTGCAAGCATGCCATCAATAGCATTCAAGGCCATACGAATAAGCATCCATATCGGGAGTAACAATAAAATCCAAGAGGATGTTTGCTCTAAGGAATGCATATAAAGATAAAAAGCCAAAAAAATAGATACAAACATGGCGAAGAGGGTCACTTGATTTGCAGTCACACCGATTCGATATAACTGCTTAACAAGTGGTCGCAGAAGATTTTGAAATTGTGGTTTAAGTTTATATATAGTCGACATTTTTGTGATTAATTTTATATTTAATTGATTTTAAGCATGATCAGACACGAGTTACAAGTAAAATATATAGCCTAAGTAGATTAACAATTTGCTTTAAAAATTTTATAATCAATTCAGGTCTATTTTACTTATTGATATCAACATGACACCAGCTACTAAGATTCTGAAAAATAATAATATTAAATATTCTATTCATGAATATGAGCATGATTCAAATGTTAAAAACTTTGGATTGGAAGCAGCTGAAAAATTAAATTTATCTGTTCATGAGGTGTTTAAAACGTTATTGGTGACGGATGAAAAAAACTATTTTGTTGCAATATTGCCTGTAGAGCATCAACTCAATCTAAAAAAGGTGGCGAATGCATTGGGTTGTAAAAAATTGCAGATGGCGAACCCAAAAGATGCAGAACGATTAACTGGTTATTTGGTTGGTGGGATCAGTCCACTTGGACAGAAGAAGCGTCTTAAAACAGTCATTGATGCATCGGCAGAATCATTCGCTAAAATTTATATCAGTGGAGGAAAACGTGGCTTGGATATTGGCCTAGATCCTCAAAATTTAGCTCAGGTGTTGGGGGCAGTATTTGTTGATATCTTAGCGGAATAATATCGACAGAGTGTTTTAGAAAGCTTCAGGTTTCACATAGATCCAAGTTTTATAAGGTTTTAGATTTCACAAATTTATAGGTTTTACAAAGGCCTAGATTTTATAAGAGCTTAAAATTTAAAAAGGGTCAGGTTTGACAAAGGCTTAAATTTTACAAAGAACAAGATTTAAAATTAAGGCTGTTTTCATCATTTGATATTTACTATTTCAATTCTAAAGTCCTTATTAATCATTAAGTCCAATGCCATTAATTTTAATAATTAAAAGCAGAAAAAATTATATCGGATATACATTCTAATTTATTCAAAGACTTGCATCTGCATTACTACTCCATTAGCAAATCTTAACAATACTGCAATTTTAAATAATAACGATTATCATTAACGTGCTTTCAGAAGTACCCAGTAAAACAATTAAATGTCACTGAACTCAAAGGTTTCGTCTTGAAACTCAATAAAGGAAATGGTCAGATGAAAAAGCTAGCCAATCGACTGGCGATGCAACATCTAGTCAATGCATACGCTCAAGAAACAAACAAAGCGTTTTTACTTGAGATGAATCAGCAAAATTCTACACAGATTGCGTTTAGCCAAGGCTTGACGTTATTGATTATTCCACTTGAATGCTTGCAGGCACAAATTTTATTTCCTCTGTCTTATGTCAGTGTTGTGGGGCGACATCGCCTCGCTAAACTGCCAAAGGTGTCCATCAAAGGCGGGATTCAAGCGTTTAGTAGTGTTGCAGTGGCGACGTTAATGCTTGAGGATCTAATTCAGCAAGATCCAAACACGAATTCACAATGCTTAGATTCAGCTTCTTTATTAGAACGATGGATACAAAGTCGGGATGCTCTAGAGAAATTTCTAATATTAAGAGCTGCTGGAAGTGCTGTTGATCAGAACGATCGATTTAATCGTTTGGTTGATTTCGAGCAAAACTATATTGAGTCTGAACAAGCATTAATTCTTGGCCATAGTATGCATCCTGCACCCAAAAGTAGGACAGGTTTTGTTCATGAAGATTGTTTGAAATTTTCACCAGAGGCAGAAGCTAAAACTCAATTGAATTTTTGGTTAATTGCACCTGAATATATTGTTGAAGACAGTTCTCTAGAAAGTCCAATTTCTGAAGCGTTAAGAAAAAGTATCAAATGGCATTTAAACGAATGTGAAAATAATATTTTAAATCAGTATATGCATTATAAATTATTGCCGTTGCATCCGTGGCAAGCTCGATATTTACAATCTAAAGATTGGTTTAAATCGCTCAAACAAAAAAATAAGTTAATTGAATTGGGTGAAAAAGCGTGGCAATTTTCGCCTACGACTTCCGTAAGGACATTGGCTTCATTTGAAGCGCCGTGGCAACTAAAACCTTCTTTGTCCGTCATGGTCACCAATTCGATTCGGGTTAATCTAGAAAAAGAGTGTCATCGCGGTGTAATGACACATCAACTTTGGCATAGTCAATTCGGGCTTAATATTCTAGCGCAATGTCCGACGCTTAAAGCTGTTAATGATCCTGCTTGGATTGCTCTTAAAATTGATGATCAAGTCGTCAATGAAACGATTTGCATTTTTAGAGAACAGCCTTTTGATAAAGAACAGCAAGTGACGTGTATTGCTTCACTTTGTCAGGATCATCCAGCTGAGAATTTGAATCGTTTTAATGCGATTTTTGAAAATATTCAACAAAATAAATCTAATCATGTGCATGAAAAAGCTGAACGTTATGAGCTTGCTTTAGCGTGGTTTCAGCAATTTTTGGAGATCAGCTTAAAACCTTTAATGTATTTATATCATCAATACGGAATGGCATTTGAAGCGCATCAACAAAACGTGTTGGTCGAACTTGAACATGGATTGCCTAAAACATTATGGCTTCGTGATAATCAAGGGTTTTACTATATCGAGGAATTGGCAAAAGAAGTGCTGAGCCAATTTCCAGCCTTAAAAAATAAAGCGTATGCGGTTGGATCTCAAGCTTTTGTTGATGAACGATTTAGTTATTACTTCTTTGGTAATACGCTGTTTGGAATCATTAATGCGATTGGTGCGACAGGCTATATTACTGAACAGCAATTGTTGGAAGAATTAAAATCTTCGTTAGAACAGTTACTTAAAATCTATCCAAACAGTAGTTTAATTCAAGGTTTATTATTTAATAAAACGATTCCTTATAAAGGCAATTTACTGACTCGACTCCATGAGTTAGATGAACTTACTGCATCAGTAGAACTGCAATCGGTATATGTGCAATTAAACAATCCTTTGTGGATTAAACACGAGGAGGTAGCATATGCTTGATTTTATAGGAATAGGGTTAGGGCCGTTTAATTTAAGTCTTGCCAGTTTATTGCATCAAAAAACAAAAAAATCTTATATATTTTTTGAAAAAAAAGTTCAGTTTGATTGGCATGCAGGTATGCAACTCCCCAATACCATATTGCAAGTGCCATTTATGGCAGATCTGGTATCGATGGTTGATCCAACCAGTCCTTTGAGTTTTTTAAATTATTTAAAGCATCAACAACGCTTATATAAATTTTACTTTTTAGAACAGAGTCATATTCCTCGCCGTGAATATAACCATTATTGTCAATGGGTTGCAGATCAATTAGACAACATTCAATATCAGTCCAATGTGCTTGCTATTTATCCTAAAGACGTGGGTTTTGAGGTGGTTGTAGAGCAAAGAGGAATTACGCATCGTTATCGCTGTCGTAATTTAGTCATAGGTCCAGGGAATGTGCCAAGACTGCCAGAGTGCCTAGAAAAAATTCAAAATATTGAGCAAGTTCAATGTATCCATTCTGCTGAATATATGACGCATCGTAAAAATCAATTTACGGGCAATGTTGTGGTTTTAGGATCAGGCCAGTCAGCGGCCGAAGTTTTTCAAGATTTACTTGAGCGTCAGGCTGTTGAAGATTCAGATCATGCTCCATTTAATTTGCACTGGTTAACACGATCACCAGGTTTTTTCCCAATGGAATATGCACCTTTAGGTTTAGAGCATTTCAGTCCTGATTATGTGAATCACTTTTTTGAACTGAGTGACACCGCCAAGCAAGATCAATTGAAGGAACAATCGCTACTTTATAAAGGGATTAGCGCAAAAACCATTCAAGCGATCTATCAAAAACTGTATCACATGACCATTGGTCAAAAGCGGTCTTCAACTCATTTACATCAACATGCTGAATTGATCGATGCCAAGGTATTCGATGATCACAAAGTCAGATTGTATTTTAGGCATAAGTCGACAGGATCCGAGTTCTATCTGGATGCTGATCATGTTATTGCAGCCACAGGTTATCACGCTCCACAATTTGATTTTTTAAGTCAATTGACTCCTTTGATTGAGAAAAATGAGCATGGTCATTGGATGATTAGTAAAAACTATCGACTGAAATACACAGGACAAGGACAAATTTTTGGTCAAAATTTAGAAATGCATAGTCATGGCGTGGTAACACCAGATCTGGGTATGGGGGCTTATCGTGCTGCCATTATTGCAAATCAACTGGTGGGTTGTGAACTTTATGAAGTGGGGCAACAAGCGCAGTGTTTCCAGCATTTTGATCCTGAATCTAATCCGCATATTCAGGTGTATCAACCTCATTTAAAAGCCTTAATGCCTCAAAAAACAGCCAGTGAAGCGCAAAAGAAATCTTTTAATGTTTATTCAGAGCAGGTTTATTCAGAGCAGATGCATTCAGAACAGGTTCATCCAAAGCACGTGTACCCAGAGCATCAGAACGCAAACATGCAGCATACTTATTATGAGAAAAGCATATGACATTCGCAACCTTACAAATTAATCAAAAAGAATGGCGCGCTGCAGGGCAACGGCTTATTGAAATGGCAATTGCAGAATTTCTATATGAAGAAATTATCACCGTAAAAAAAATTCCAGATCTCTCTGCGAGCCATGAGTCGACTAATTCTGAACTTGGTCATTCAGAGGACTCAAATCGTTCTCAAAATACAGTTTCAAGAAAAACTCAACGTTATCAGCTTGAATTAGGGCATCATATTTATCAATTCAATGGCTATCAATATCTATTAGGGCATTGGCATATTGAAGAAAACTCTGTCGTTGTCATCGCGAATAATCAATCGTTACCTGCGTGGAATTTGCACGAGTTTATCGCAGCATTTTCAATACAGGCTGAAATCAAGCCTTTTACCAAAGCGTATTTAATCAAGGAAATGAATAATACTTGGATTGCTGAGGCACATTTATTCAAGTCTAATCGTTTGCCGAGTTCAGCAGTACTGCGCGAATCACATTCTAAAATTGAAGGCATGCTAAGAGGACATCCTTGGCTCATCATGAGCAAGGGACGTATGGGCTTCGGTTATGATGATTATTTATCAGCTGCTCCAGAACTATCACCTGAAGTTAAAGTCTTATGGTTGGCTGTTCATCAAGATTTAGCCGAGTTTAGATCGACTGATCAATGGCAAGCCAAAACGTTGTATCAACATGAGCTTGATCCGTTCGAAATTAATTACTTTAGACAGCTCATGCTTGAAAAAGGTCTAGATAGCGAGCATTACTTTTTAATTCCTGTTCACGCATGGCAATGGCATCAATGGTTGTTGCCGACCTATAGTAATGAAATTGTTGATCAGCGTATCGTTGAGCTGGGCGTTAGCCAAGACAGCTTTGTACCAATGCAGTCAATTCGTACCTTATGTAATATCACAGAACCCAAAAGACACTATATCAAGCTGCCGGTCAGTATTTTTAATACGGCAGTTTATCGTGGCTTACCGTCTAAACGTAATTTAGCTGCACCTGCGGTAACGCAATGGCTTAAATCTAAACTCGACACTGACCAAGACTTAAAGGCAACAGGTGTCATTTTCCTCGGTGAAGTGGCAACGCTGACCATACAACAGCCTTGTTATGATCAAATTGAGGGTGCTCCTTATCAGTTTAAAGAGCTCTTTGGTTGTCTATGGCGTGAAAGTGTAGCCGCCTATGTTCCCAATCATATGAAAGTGCTCTCCCAAGCCGCACTTTTACATCGTGATATTGATGGGAAATCTATACTACAAACCTTAATTACAGCATCAGGTTTGAGTCCATTGGACTGGTTAAAACGTTTTGCTGAAGTATGTGTATCACCTTTATTGGTGAGCTTGTACAAATATGGTTTGGCTTTTTCTCCGCATGGTGAAAACACCATGTTAGTCCATGAAAATGGCATTCCTCAAAAATTGGTCCTTAAAGACTTTATTGATGATGTCAATTTGGTTGATGAAGACTTCATTGAACTGAGTGATCTGCCCGAAGAAGGCAAAATTTTACTTCGACATCCCGCTTTAGAACTCAGTCACTTTATATTTACCGGACTGTTCATCGTGCATTACCGCTATATCTGTAATGTATTTTTGCAAGATTATCCTGAGTTGAATGAAGTGGAATTTTGGCAAGTCATTTCAGATGTCATTGCTGAATTTCATAGTGCGCATCCAGAACTGGAAAATCGAATTCAAAAATTTGCAATGTTTAGAGAAGAATTTGAAAAAATTTGTTTGAACCGAGTTCGATTATTTACCACCAGTTATAACGATGAAGCAGAGCGTCCAGTGCCTGTATTCCTCGATCCTATGGCAAATCCAATCAGTCCCATAACTTTAGAAAAGTGGTCAAATATTACCGCTGTCAATACATCAGCCTCAGATGATCAACAAAAAATAGCTTCAAGTTTAAGCGCATAATTCAGGACTTATGATGAAAACATTATCACAGCAATTACCAGATTTTTATGAATATTATGAGAATGAGACGCATTTTTACTTGCGTCAGGTTCAATATCCGCAAGATATTCCGTTGTTACACAAATGGATGAATGAACCGCACGTGATTCCACAATGGCAACTAAATAAGCCCGAATTAGACTTACAAGTTTACTATGACCGCATGCTGGCTGATGACCATCATCGACTATTGATTGTAGGGGTCAATGGAGAGGATGTCGGGTATACCGAAATTTATGAAGGTAAGCGTGATCGATTAGGTCGTTATTATGAAGGCGATGATTTGGATCTAGGTTGGCATTTATTATTTGGGGAAAAGTCTGTTTTTGGTAAGGGCTATTTACGTCCAGTGATGCGTTTATTGAGTTTTTATATTTTTGAAAATGCTGAATCTGAAAAGATCGTCGGTGAGCCAGATCATACAGTTAAACCTTATGCTGCTGTGGTCGAGGAGCTGTGCTATGAAGCTCAACGGTTGATTCCGATGCCTGAAAAAACAGCAATGCTGTATTACTGTTTTAGAGATAAATTTTATCAAAAATATGGTCATTTCCTTGTTGAATCTCAACAGTTTCAACAAAGCCAAATTAAGAATAATGCATCTTCAGACTCAAGCGACATAAACCCAATCGCTCAACAACAGTCTTCACACACTGAGACTGCACTATGAGTTATTTGTGTACTCACATGCACATTTTGGATATGCGCTTTTCTGGTCAGGTCAGCATAGAAGATTTTGAACAATGGCTAAGTCAATTTGAACGTTTCTTTCTCAAAAAACAATATTTTGTTTTGGTGATGCAGACGGCTGTGAATACCACATTTCCTGACGAGTATCGTCAGATTCAAGCCGTTTGGTATAAGAAATATAAGTTGGATTTTTTTAAATATTGTCTGGGTTTAGCGCGTATTGCACAAGACCAAGATGATCAAGTGCGTTTGAATACACCCGCTTTGCATAGTGCATGGCGAGTGCCTTATTTCGTTTCCTTAGACCAAACTTCTGCACTGCAATGGGCTGTGCAGCAGTGGATATGCAAATCATGACATCATCCATAAAACCTGTAGAAAATAATTTAAAACAACAGCAAACCGCATCACATCCTGTAGAGAAAGTGACTGCATTGGGCTTGGGCGTTGTTGTAATTTTATATTTAGCACATGCTTTACCCTTGTATTTTTACAACGTGGCTTTGCCAGCGATTCTTCGTCATCAAGGCGTCGATTTACGTTGGATTGGTATGTTGTCCTTACTCTATATTCCTTGGGCTTTTAAGTTCTTCTGGGCACCGTATATCGATCGTTTTTATTCTAAAAAATTGGGAAAAAGAAAAACCTGGTTGTTGTTTACCCAGATAGCCTTAGTGCTTGGTGTTGTTGCGTTGGCACTCACACAGTTCGATTATGGCTTAGGTGTATTCATCATCGTGGGATTGTGGATTTCAACCTTTGCAGCTACCCAAGATATTGCCATTGATGGCTATACAGTAGAGCGCCTGAGTGAGTCCGAGTATCGACTTGGCAGTATGGCACAAAGTATGGGGGTTGCTTTAGGCAGTATGATTGGTGGGGCAGCGACCTTATGGCTTTATCAATATTATGGCTGGAAGACGGCACTCATATGTTTAGCTGCAATGACAGCGATGACAATGTTCGCCGTATTTTTTATTAAAGAAGACAATGAAGAACATGCCATTTCTAAACCCATCCCGAGTTTAAAGAAAGCATTTAAGCGTAAAGAGATTTTGTGGGCATTGTTGCTCATCGTGTGTTATCGCGTGGTTGAAGCACCTGCGATGGCCATGCTGAACCCCATGCTAATTGATCAAAAATGGTCTCTATCGCAAATCGGTGTGTTGATGTCTGTGATTGGAGCAGGAGTAGGTTTACTTGCTGCGGTTACGGCGGCATTTTTGCTTAAAAAAATTGATGCAACCAAGCTATTAATTTGGG
>JAHLFF010000256.1 GCA_018883945.1 Candidatus Acinetobacter avistercoris | reverse complement strand
ACCATAATTAGTAGCCATGTGCTGTTATCCCTTAGATGTCCAAAACTTGTGGCTGTTGAGCAGCGTGTGGATGCTCAGTACCTGCATACACTTTCATTTTCTTGATCATTGCATAACCAAGAGGACCTTTTGGTAGCATACCTTTAACAGCTTTTTCTAAAACTGTTTCAGGTTTATGAGCAATTAACTTCTCGAAGTTAGTCTCACGGATACCACCAGGGAAGCCAGTGTGGCGATAGTATTTCTTATCTTGCGCTTTCTTACCAGTAACGGTAATTTCTTCAGCATTAATAACAACGATGTAATCGCCTGTATCAACGTGAGGAGTATAAGACGTTTTATGCTTACCGCGTAAACGACGAGCGATTTCAGTCGCAAGGCGACCTAAAGTTTTGCCAGAAGCATCAACAACATACCAGTCGTGTTGAACTTCAGCAGGCTTAGCGCTGAGAGTTTTCATTAACCACTACCTATTATAGTTGGTTTGGACGGTGGAGTCTGTCCAAACAAAAAGGAGAGCGAATTCTATCTGAAAAGCGATAGATTCACAATCGAAATATATAAATTTCAAGGGCTACATTATATAGAGAAAAAATGGATCTGGATAGTATTTATCCATTTTAATTCAAAAGATTAAAGAACAGGTTGGTGAGTTGAAATCCAATTCATTAAGTTGATTATAAATAGCCACTTAACAGATTTAGTGAGCAGATTTTAAAGTGTGTTTGTACACAATATGATGATACTTTTTAATCTGAAATAATGGTATTCACCTATAAATACTGATTTTTAAACACACGAATTGATCAAAACCAATAGTGGCATTATTATTTGAAAAGTATTTTATTTAATCTCTGTTGCACTTCATTTAAGAATTTAAGAATCAAAAAATATGATTGAGTGCTCATAAATTAATTTTTAAAAATTCTATCTCCTTGTTTAAGAGGACTCGGATGAGGGAATCATTGTTGTGAGTATGAAAATGCCTTATGGAATCAATTTATTCTCATGATATTTTGTTAGTCAATATGTTGATCTTCAATTTCACTTTTTAATAAATGATTTTAAATAACTGATTTTAAATAACGGATAGGCTATTTAGACTTTAACGTCTTTTAGATTGAACAAGATCTGTAAATTCGACTCGATTTCGCTGAATTGCCGAAAGATACTGACATGTAAATCAGTTTTAATCATCAAGATAAAAATGATCTTTTATCAAGTTAACACTGAAGTTTTGCTCAAGACATTTTATAATGATTCATCAGCGGGTTAGGATGTGTTTGTAATGTTGCCTTTATATGTAACCAGTGGTGAACCTGCTGGGATTGGTCCTGATGTTTGTTTGAGTTTGGCTGAACGATTGGATGAACGTCCTGTTGTTGTTTTAATTGATAAAACATTGTTACAACAACGTGCTGAGATTTTAAATCAAAAGATTGTCTTCACTGACTTTGTGGGACAAACCCATGCATCAGCTCAAGGTGAGCTTTATGTAGAGCATGTGCCACTTGCCGAACATGTCGTCAGTGGTCAACTCAATGCACATAATGCAACTTATGTATTAGAACAACTTCGTCGTTCCGCAGATTATGCGTTATCTGGACTCAGTGTCGGTGTGGCAACAGCACCAGTTCAAAAATCGGTAATCAATGAAGCGGGTATTCATTTTAGTGGTCATACAGAATATTACCAAGAGTTTGCAGGCGTCGATCGTGTTGTCATGATGCTGGCGACTAAGTCCTTACGTGTCGCACTTGCCACGACACATTTACCTTTACGTGATGTGCCAGATGCCATTACGAAACAGCGCTTACATCAAGTGATCGATATTTTAATTCATGATTTAAAGACCAAATTTAAAATTGATCATCCTCGTATTTTGGTGTGTGGATTAAATCCACATGCGGGCGAAGACGGATATTTAGGTCGTGAAGAAATTGAAGTGATTAATCCTGTACTTGAAAGCTATCGTGCACAGGGGATTCAGATGAGTTTAAGTCTGCCTGCAGATACGCTATTTACACCAGAAAATTTAAAAGATGCGGATGCTGTGCTTGCGATGTATCACGATCAAGGTTTACCTGTGTTAAAATCTCAAGGATTTGGTGAAGCCATCAATATTACTTTGGGCTTACCTTTTATTCGCACATCTGTAGATCATGGTACGGCACTCTCCCTAGCGGGTTCGGGACTTGCAAAAAGTTCGAGCTTGCATGTTGCTGTAGACTTAGCGCTTGATCTTGCACGTCACTAATTCCTTATTTACTCACGTTGGAAATGTTTTATGTATCAAATTAATGCCTTAAACCCAAAACAAGAAGGGCACCAGGCTCGTAAACGATTTGGTCAAAACTTTTTGCATGACCAACGTGTGATTTCTAAAATTGTCCGCTCTGTTAATCCACGTCCGGGGCAGAATATTGTCGAAATTGGTCCTGGTTTAGCAGCGTTAACTTCACCACTCATTGGCGAATGTGATGCGCTGACGGTAATCGAACTTGACCGTGATTTGGCTGCTGGTTTGCCCGGGCGTGTTCCACATCCTGAGCGTTTAACGATTATTGAAGCCGATGCGCTGAAATTTGATTACAGCACATTATTTAAAGAAGATCGTCCTTTGCGTGTTGTAGGTAACTTACCCTACAACATCTCTACGCCATTGTTATTCCATCTCTTGGAATTTGGCGGCAAAGTCAAAGACATGCACTTCATGCTACAAAAAGAAGTGGTTGACCGTATTACCGCTGAACCTAGCACCAAAGAATATGGTCGTTTGTCGGTAATGATTCAATATTACTGTAAGCCGACTTATTTATTTGAAGTACCACCGGGTTCATTTAATCCGCCACCTAAAGTAACATCTGCAGTGTTTCGTTTAGAGCCTTATGCGACTAAACCGATTATTGCAAAAAATGAGAAAGCGCTCGCTCGTTTGGTGTCGCATGTTTTTACCCAGCGTCGTAAAACGCTACGTAATAGTTTAAAAGGTATGCTTGCTGAGGATGGTTTTGAGAAGGCTGGCGTAGACCCAATGGCACGTCCTGAAACTTTAACACTCGCTCAATTTGTTGCATTGTCAGATAACGTGGTGGCTTAAATGGCGCAAGATCAAATCCGTTATAACTATGTGATTGGTGATATTCAAGGTTGTTTTGAAGCACTGAAAGCCTTGTTGAAAGAAATTAAATTTGATCCAGATCAAGATTTTATTTGGTTTTCAGGGGATTTGGTTGCACGTGGGGAAAACTCGATTGGCGCATTAAGGTTCGTGAAAAAGCTGGTTGATCAAGGCGTGGCTGCAACAGTATTGGGTAATCATGATTTGACCTTACTCGCTGGAGCGCGAGGTCTCAAAGAAATTAAAGATAAGGACAATACGCGTGATGTGATTGATGCGATTGATTCAGATGATTTAATTGACTGGTTACGTAAGCAGCCTTTATGTTTATTTCCCAATGAACAGACGATTTTAACCCACGCAGGTATTCCTCTGAATTGGACTGCAGAACAAACAGCACAATTCGCGAATGAAGTTGAAAATATCATTGCGCATGACGACTTTAGTGTTGTGGACGAGTTCCTGAAAGAGATGTACGGTAAAGAACCGACCTTATGGTCAGATGATTTAACAGGTCATGCGCGTTTACGTTGTATCGTAAATTATCTCACCCGTATGCGTTTAACCGATGCTGAAGGTCGTCTTGAGTTTAGCTTTAAAGATGCTTTAGATGATCCAATGCCTGAAGGTTTTCTACCGTGGTTTGAGTACCCATCTCAGGCGGCTGAAACCCATCAATTGATTTTTGGACATTGGGCTGCTTTACAAGGACGAACTGTTTCAGCAAATATTCAGAACGTTGATGGCGGCTGTGTTTGGGGCAATCAACTGATGGCATATCGTTTAGAAGATAAACAAATGTTTTCAGTGGATAATCCAGTGATGTAAAACGGATTGAAGAATAAAAAGGCCACCTTTTGAGGTGGCTTTTTTCATTGAAAGATGATGGATTTGTGAAAAATTCTATGCAAAAGTTTAAAAAATTAAGGTTTAAAAAATTTAATGCAAAAGTTTTATATAACAAGCAAGATGCATTCAAAAGAAGTCAGAGCTTATTTAAAAATAAAATAAAACTCGGCAACCAAATCGCCGTAAATACCGCATTCACCGCCATTCCAAAAGCGGCATAGCGACCAGCGATACTGCCACGTTGCCATGCTTGTGCTGTTCCAATAGCATGTGCAGCTAGACCTAGTGCCAAGCCCGACGCACGTTCATCATTTATATGACGCAAAATAAGTGGTGAAAATGCAGCACCAATCACACCTGAAAGAATCACAATAAGAATAGCCAAACTGATTGGTGCATCGAGTAAGGTTGCGATATTGATGGCAATCGGTGTTGTTACAGCACGAGTCGCAAATGCCAGAATGGTGGAATCAGTCATATGCAGCAAATAAGCCAAACTCATCGGCAGGGCAACAGCGCTTATACTGGCAAAAATCAAAATTCCGACGATTCCTTTTAACGGTAAATCATCATATCTCATTGCTGCTAAAGGAATTGCAAGTGCAACAGTGACGTAACCCAATAAATGATTAAACAGGGGATTAACCTCTGACATATAGGACTCGTAGGGAATACCGAACAGCACTAAGAATCCGATGACAAAGAACATTGCAAAAACAAGAGCTGGAATTTGAGGGATCTTTTTATTAAAAGGTTTGGCAACTAAATAAGCAATCAGGGTCAACACAAAACCATAAAATACTGTGAGCATGATGTTCTCCCTATAACCAGCGTTTAGCCATTTTGGCGTAAATCCATAAAGGAATTAGCGTACTGAGGGTGAGGACGACCAGAAAAAGCGGAATCTCCTTTCCCATATGCACAAGCATCACCAATGAACCTGCGCTAATCGGTAGAAATGCAAACGCACTTTCTTTCATGACTTTATTGTTAACATCGACAAGACGCGTGGGTAAACTTTTAAAATGACGCCAAATAAAAAGCACGGCAAGCAGGCTAAGTAAGCCGACCAAATTACCCAATTCGGGGCGATTCAGCTGAGTCATAGACCAAACTGAAGCTTCCCGAAATCCGATCACCAGTATGAGAACGCCAATCCATGCTGGCCAATCAATTGTTTTAATCCATTGCATAGTTTTTAAACTTTTAATTGTACTTATCACGTTTTAACGTATTTAGTCTCTCAATTCAAATTCTTCTAACAGCCTTTTGAATTGCTCCGCTTTTTTTCCAAGAATTTCATCAATGGGTAAATGCGCTTGCTTAATCAATTGCTCTAATTTATGAGGTGCCATATTGACTCGTAAATTCAGATTTCCTTCGTCGTCATAACTTTCAGCTTGAATCACATTCAGCTCATATAGTTGTGTCCGGGTTTTTCCATAAGCGGGTTTCAGTACGACATCAAAACTTTGGATCTGCCCCATAAGACATTCTTGAACAGCTTGTTTAAGTAAGTTTAAACCTTGGCTTGAATGTGCTGAAACATAGACACGATCAGGTAAATGGGGCTTAGCGTAAATGATTTTTGGCTCTTCACCAGAACGATCAATTTTATTATAAACCCGAAGAATAGGTACATCTGTACCAATTTCCTTCAGAACTTTTTCGACTGCTTCAATTTGCTCTTGAATTTCTGGACTGCTTGAATCAATGACATGCAAGAGTAAATTTGCTTCTAATGTTTCCTCTAAAGTCGCCTTAAAGGAATCAACCAATGCATGGGCTAGATTTCTGACAAATCCTACGGTGTCTGCAAGTACCAGAGCGCCAATTCCATCCCAATCTAAACGACGTAAGGTCGGGTCAAGAGTTGCAAACAGTTGGTCAGCTGCGTACACATCACTTTCAGCTAAAATGTTAAATAAGGTGGATTTACCCGCATTGGTATAGCCAACCAGTGAAACTGTTGGAATTGCTGCTTTTTGACGTGCAGCACGTCCTTGCATACGCGTTAATCGAACTTTTTCTAATTTTTCTTTCAATTGACTGATACGTAAACGTAGTAATCGACGATCGGTTTCAAGTTGCGTTTCACCAGGACCACGTAATCCGATCCCGCCTTTTTGCCCATCAAAGCCCATTCTACCGCCTACCAGGCGTGAAGAAAGATGATCAAGCTGTGCAAGTTCAACCTGTAATTTACCTTCGTGAGTACGAGCACGTTGAGCAAAAATATCTAAAATTAAACGAGTACGATCAATCACACGACACTGAATAACACGCTCTAAATTACGCTCTTGAGACGGGGTTAATGAATGATCGAAAATGACAATATCGGCTTCGTTGGCTTTGACCAGTTCAGCAATTTCTTCCGCTTTCCCAGAACCAATAAAATATTTAGGGTCTGGCTTAACGCGTTGAGCTTGAACATGTTCAAGAATTTCAGCACCTGCAGATTTTGCCAATAATCGAAATTCTTCTTGATCAAGATCGTCTAGTATATTGACTGAAACACTGACTAAAACTGCGCGCTCACTTCCTTGACGTTGCTCAAAATCTTCCACTCAGGCCAAACTCCACTATAAAACTTCATTTTAGAGTAAAAGAGGCATTGAAAGTAAATTAGATGATGTTTGATGGTTTTTGATAATGTTAGAGCATTAAACTTTGAAATAATTGCGCATAAAGATACATGCTTACACCTAAAGCCAGAACAGAAGCAAAGACATAGATCAGAGCGCTGCTATACGAATTTTCGACAGATTGATCTAATTGATCTAAATATTCATTGTTTTGCATTTATTTTAACCATTAGTTTATTCGATTTAATTATCATATTTGATTTATTAATTAGATTGAAATTGAATCTTTTAATGTTCATAGTCGGTTTTTTAAATCAATGCATGTTGATTAGGAAACGTATAGAATATTCTCAAATAAAGAATGAAAAAGCTGTAAAACTTTTACCTAGTGATTACTCTATGATTCAAACGATGCCTAAAAAACTCAATATTTTTTCAAAAACGCTGCTCTATACTCAAAAAATAGTCTCTGGTACAGCGGCAGTCAGTGAAGGCTTTTACTTGATTTTTAGACATCAAATGCATAAGCATCCGAATAACCCCGAAAATACTCGTTATGTTCAGCATTTTTGCCGTCGTCTATGTTTAGTGTTTAATATGGATGTAAAAGTGCATGGTGAAATTCCTCGCCATCCTGCACTCTGGGTAAGTAATCACATTTCTTGGTTAGATATTCCTGTTCTCGGATCGGGCGCTCGCGTTTTTTTCTTGGCTAAAGCCGAAATTGAACATTGGCCTGTATTGGGAAAATTAGCCAAAGGTGGGGGGACGCTGTTCATCAAACGTGGTTCAGGTGACTCGATTCGAATTACAGAACAAATCACCTCATTCCTCAAACAAAATATTCCTGTATTGTTTTTTCCTGAAGCGACCACGACAGATGGTTCTACCGTCAAAAAAGTTCATGGCCGAATTCTATCTGCTGCAATCGAAGCAAATAAACCTGTTCAAGTGTGCTTGATTTGCTATGTTAATAAACAGGGGCAACTCGATACAGTCGCACCCTATATTGGAAATATTAGTTTCGCTGATCATGTGAAAGCCGTGTTGGAAATGCCTAAAGTCGTCGCGCATTTACAAGCATTACCTGCGATTGAAACCACAGGGCATACTGTTGAAAGTTTGACTAAACACGTTCAGACCATGATGCGAGAAGGTTTGGCTGAGTTGCATCAAAATGCACTGTTAAAAACCTAATGTCCATTTCTTGTATCAATTGAAGTTTTATGACTTACATAAATCCTTCAATGGGCAACCAAGAGATCATTTTGACACCAACACGTTGCCACCATTTCATTTTAGGCTCTTTGGTTAGTACTCGTATGCCATTGGGTGTGGCTTGTTTCCAGTTAATATTATTTTTGGAATCAAGCACCAACTTATAAGCATATTTTTTGAGATTCTCATCCATGGTTCGATGTACAGCATTGGCCAAAGGTTTGCTATTGAGAATGACCCCAATTTCAGTGTTGAGATTGGCAGAGCGCGGATCGAAATTAAAAGAACCAATAAACACTTGTTTATCGTCTAAGGCCATCATTTTGGCATGTAAACTTGAACGGCTCAGTCCTTTTATGCTGACTTTAGATTCCTTGGAAATTTTAATATTATTTTTATTTTGGAACTCTTCAGGCAGTGCAGGTAAGAACTCATACAGCTGTACGCCATTTTTGAGTAAGTCTTTACGATATTTTGCATAGAATGCATGCACAAGCGCGACATCATTGGCTTTGAAAGAGTTGGTTAATACACGGACTTCTACGCCTGATTGTGCCAACGCACTTAATCGTTCTTCACCCAACTTCTCAGGGACAAAATACGCAGAAATAATATCAACACTTGATTCAGGTTTTTCTAAACGTTCAACCATCTGGAAATTAAGGTGTTGTTCTTTCTTTGCTTTGGCATTAATTTTCTCTGGTGAGTCTTTGATGACTTCCGCTTTGACCCAGTCCAGTTGAATGTCATTTTTTAACCAACGGTCAAAATCATGTGTACGATTACTCAGATCTAAATAATTTTGTACGGTGATTTCTTGATAATGATCTTCCAGCTGCCGTTTTAAGTCATGATAACGTAGCGTGTATTGCTGATGATTGACGATGTTTTTAACAGGATATGCAAAGCTATGGTTCCAGTACTCGTCAAAGGAGTGCGTAATATCATCAACGGCTTGACCGACGAGCATCACATCCACATCTGAAAACTGATAATTATCACTGACATTATAATATTGATTGCTCATATTACGTCCACCAATCAGGGTCATTTGATTGTCTGATGTAAACGTTTTATTGTGCATGCGACGATTAATGCGTTTTAAATCTAAGACCATATCTACAGGTCTAAAGCGTCTAAATTTGTATGGATTGAATAGTTTGACATCAATGTTTTGATGTTGGTCTAAAGCCAAATAGATACTTTCCATGGCTGCTGCATTGTTATCATCCATTAACAGTCGAACTTTTACGCCACGATCCGCTGCTTGAATAATCTTATACAGTGCCAGCGCACCAATTTTGTCGTTATCCCAAATATAGTATTGTAGATCTAAGGTTTTTTCGGCCTTTTCAATCAGTTGAATTCGAGCAGCAATCGCTTCAAGAGGGTCAAATAAAATATGGTAACCCGTTAATTCTGGATATTGAATTTTGAGTGGTGCCACAATTTTTGCTAAAGTGGTCTGATCCGTATCTATATCATAGGCGTATTGTGGAGTTACAGGGACTTGTTTAGGTAGGGTCGAACATGCAGATAAACCTAAGATCAAAGATGAACTTAAAATGAAGACTGCTTTACGAGATGTCTTCTTTCTGTGAGCCAATTGAGTGAATTGGTTCGTTGTATTGTGCATGTCTTGCATATCTATTCTGTGAACTCGCTAAGCTAGAGTATAATTGTCTACAGTGCAAAGATAAATAAAGAAACTTAATCGTTCGTCGCCTTAGAGATTGAATATGCCAACAGTCAACACCATCCTTACTGGATTTTATATCAGTTTTGCCATAATCGCCGTTTGGGGAGTATGGCAGGCATGGTTGAGTCAATCTCGAACTGAAACCATACATCCTTTTAAAGCTTTCATCCATTTATTGGCATTTTACTTATCTTATCTCTTAATTCCGTTGTTCTTTTTTAGCATTTTTGCAGGATGGATCGGTTATTTCTCCATTCACCAAAGTGTATTTATTTTCTTGTTGTCCAGTTTATTAATTTATGCGCGTTTTATTGAGCCGCATTTGATTAAGATCAATCCTATTCAGTATAAATTAAGTGCTGAAAATGAGACGTTTACACGATCGATCAAAGTGGCATTAATTGCAGATCTGCACATTGGTCTTTTTTCTGGTCATGAACGTCAATTACGCTTGATTGTAGAAAAAATTAATCAGCAAGAGGTTGATTTTGTAGTCGTTGCAGGGGATTGGACTTATGAACCTGAAAATAAATTGGTTGAAGAGCTGGCGATTTTAAAACAGATTAAAGTTCCTGTGTATTCGGTGAATGGTAATCATGATGAGCAGTATCCTGGACCGCCGATTCAAGAATTGCTTAAACACGCTCTTGAAGTGAATGATGTCATGGATATAGAAGGGAAGATGGTTGAATTTGATGAATTTCGTTTAATCGGTGTTGGTGATTTATGGGCTGGAAAAGCCGATATGCGTTATATGCCAGAACTTCCACAAGATAAACCTTGGCTGATTTTATCGCATAATCCAGATACTGTGGATATGGTTCCACAACTCCCGACGAAACCACTGATGCTTTCTGGTCATACTCATGGTGGACAGGTTGAGCTGCCGTGGTTGACCAATTATGTGATGAAAAAAGTATCGATTTTAGGACATAAGCGTGGATTGTATCAGCATGATCATGCCAATGTTTTTGTCTCTGTAGGCACGGGAATGGTCGGCGTTCCCTTTCGTTTTCGCGTTCCGCCGATGATTGATATTATTGAATTGAGTTAATGTCAGAATCTTAATATTAATGCGTTAATAAGTGGATTGATAATACGAATCTTTGAGAGTTGTATGAGAGTTGAGCCGCATAAATGCTGATTGTATTTATGTAGATCACTCTAAGAATGCACGCACCTCTTTTTACATATCTAAAGAATCCAAACAAAATAGATCGCTTATAAAATAGATCTCTTTCATGAGTCAGAGAACTATAACGAATTTACAAACAGTAATCCCTCATCCTCACCATTTTCTCAAATGGAGAAGGCATTTTTATGTATCAATTTATAACTGCCCTATAATTGTTTTGATTTATGATAAATATCCAATAAATAATTAGATTGTCCGAATAAACGCGCCATTCTGAACTGCGGACCTATTAAAAAGCCGGCGAATGAGCCGGCTTTTCAAATGTTAAAAACACTTAGATTTGATTGTTTACATCTTCATGTTTGGTTTCACGAATCATTAAGAATGCAATCAGTGACAGAATAGATGCAGCTGATAAGTAATAACCCACTGCAAATAAACCATATTCAGTTGCTAACTTGGTCGCGATTAAAGGCGCGAACGATGCACCGAAGATACCTGCCATGTTGAAGGTTAATGCAGAACCAGTATAACGAACTGACGTCGGGAAAATTTCAGACAGTACAGTGCCGATAGGACCGTAGGTTAAACCCATGATCGCCAAGCCGATACACAAGAATAAGAAGACTACAAATGTATTACCCGATTCGAGTAAGTCTGCAAAGAAAAGACCGAAAATTGCAGAAACAACACATACACCAATAGACGTCGCGCGACGACCAAATTTCTCTGCAAAGACCGCAGACAATGGAATAAATGCTGCGAAACAGAGGGTTGCCACTAACTGAAGTTTTAGAAACTCTTCACGGCTATAGCCTAATTTTGTCGTACCCCACTGCAACGCAAAGACGGTGGTCAAGTAGAACACTACAAACGTACAGATGGCTGCGATCGTGCCCAATACCAGCATGCGAGAATGTTTTTGAAAGACTTGAATGAAAGGAATGTTCACTTCTTTTTGTTTGTCTAACACATTTTGGAATGCAGGCGTTTCATGTAGTTTTAAACGAATCCAAAGACCAACGATCACCAGTAAGGCACTCGAAATGAATGGAATACGCCAGCCCCATTGCATAAAGTCTGCTTCAGACATAAACGCACCTAGGGTAAGGAATGAACCCGTCGCAAGAATGAAACCAATCGGTGCACCCAACTGAGGGAACATACCATACCAAGCACGTTTTCCTTCAGGCGCATTTTCTGTAGCCAAAAGTACTGCACCACTCCATTCACCGCCTAGACCTAAGCCTTGACCTAAACGACAGAGTGCCAGTAATAAAGGTGCAAAAATACCAATTTGAGCGTATGTCGGTAATAGACCGATACACACTGTTGAAATCCCCATGGTGAGAAGCGCAGCAACTAAGGTTGCTTTACGCCCTATACGATCTCCCAAATGTCCAAATAGTGCAGCACCAATCGGGCGCGCGATAAAGGCAATGGCAAATGTGGCTAAAGACTGAAGTGTTGCTGCCATTGGATCACTACTTGCTGCGAAGAACAAATAAGGGAAAATAATGACTGCTGCTGTTGCATAAATATAAAAATCGAAGAATTCGATCGTCGTACCGACTAGGCTTGCTGTCAGTACACGCGTTTTTGAGTTAGCAGGTTGGGCAACCGCTGTATTTGAATTTAATGACGCCATGATGGACCTTACACTTACTAAAAATAAAAGAAATTAGTTTTAAAAGCGTAATTTTTTTAAAAAAAGGCGTAATTCTTTAAAAAAACACGAAATCCCAAGTTGCGCCACGGTTTCAGGGTTGCCAAAGCATGTGGACAAAATGAGCTATATTACGTAAAGATAAATTGCGAAGAAATGTGATCCCGCACCGATCAGTACAAAAATATGCCAGATAGCGTGTGTGTATCTTACATTCTTTAATGCATAAAACAATGCGCCAATGGTATAAGCGAGCCCGCCAATGATGAGAAGGGTTAAACTTTGAGCGCTTAAAAATTGTTTCATATCATCCATGACCAAGAGCGCAAGCCAACCCATCGCCAAATAAGCAATCAGTGAAACTTTTTGAAAACGATGAATAAAAACCAACTTAAATAATGTCCCTATGCCTGCAATTACCCAAAGTGCGATTAATAAATAATCTGCTTTGGCAGTAGGAATGGCAATAGACAGAAAAGGGGTATAAGTACCGGCGATTAAATAATAAATAGCAGTATGATCGAGTTTTTTATAAAACTGACGTCGAGACTCAACTTTGGCAAAGTGATAAAGCGTTGAACTGCTAAACAGTAAAATCATACTCAGGCCATATACCCATAAACCGATATATTGACCTGTAGCTAAGTCGCTGCCTTTTACAAGCATGAAAATAGTGGCAATCAAAGCAAGAACTGCACCGACAGCATGACTGATCGCATTGATGTGTTCCTCACGAGGATCATAACTCTGAAGGATTGCTGAGCTCATAGCGGTTTAATTCGTGAAAAGTACAAAATCATCATAATCAAGTTTTACCTTTAAAGTAAGACGCTTTAAAATACATTCCTAGATTGATTTGAGTTTTATATATGTCACAGCTGGCTTCTTTGTTTCCGCAGGAACAACAATTTTTGGATGCTGTAGAGCAAGCCATTGAAACGAAAAAAATTGATCGACTGATTCTGAGTCAATATCGTGGTGATATTAAAGATTTAGAAAAAATAACGTTTCGTGTCATTCAATTACAAAATGAATTGGTTCTCAGTTGTCTATATCGTTATAAAACTCAAGATGTGACCAAGAATTATCCTTTAAATGAAGCAAAAGCTTTAATTACTGAATTATCGTTGGCATGCAAACAAGCCAATTTATTTACCCATGATGAAGAACTGCAGCTGAAGAAAAATAAGAAAAAAGCATTACTCACCAGAACGGTACAAACATCGAAGCAAACAGAATCGGCTCAGCAAGGACATGATCGGATTAAACATCGTTATGTTGATCAAGATCGAATATTTTTACAACACCTTGGGATCACTGATCAAAAAGCACAGATCATTCCCAGCATGGCGAAAAAATGGAAACAAATTAATAAATTTGTAGAAATTTTTGCAGGTGCTTTAGGACACATTGAGCAAAAAAAGCAAGCACTGAAAGTGGTCGATTTCGGTTCAGGAAAGGGTTATTTGACTTGTGCGTTATATGACTATTTAGATCAAAACTTGCAAACGCCGTTTGTGACGGGTGTTGAGCTCAATCTCAAAATGGTTGAGTTTTGCCAAAATGTGGCCAAAGCTTCGAATTATCAACAGTTGGATTTTTTTCAAGGTGATGTTCGAACGTATGCACCAGAACATTTAGATGTCATGATCGCTTTACATGCATGTGATGTTGCTACTGATTTCGCAATTCACACGGGAATCCGTTTAAACGCACAAATGATTATGTGCGCACCCTGCTGTCATAAAGAATTGCGTCCACAAATGCAAAGCCCACAAGTTTTAAAACCGATGCTGCAATTTGGGATCCATGCAGGGCAGCAAGCAGAAATGCTGACCGATACGATTCGCGCACTGTTGCTCAAAGCTTATGGGTACGAAACTAAAGTCTTTGAATTTGTGGCTTTAGAGCACACCAGTAAAAACAAAATGATTTTGGCAACCAAACGCAAGGATTATGAAGCGCCAGATGCAGAGGTCTTGGCACAGATTGTAGCGTTGAAACAAATGTATGGTATTCAAAAACACTCTTTGGAACTGCTGTTGAATGATCAATGGGATCAACAGAAAATCGGTGAAAAGTGTTAATTTGAATGCTCAAGAGCAGTCATAGGCTGCTCTTTTTTTTAAGGAAATATGATGTCCAAATTCGATATTGTTTCAGGTGCTTGGTCGACTTTAAAACAAGATGCGCAATATATTCGTGAGTGCGTATTCATTCAAGAGCAGAACATCGATGAAGCAGATGAATGGGATGAACAGGATCCAATCTCATTACATTTTGTGGTTTACGATCATTTGAAGCCCATAGCAACTGCAAGATTATTGGAAAATAACAGCATTGGCCGAGTGGCTGTTTTGAAAGCATATCGTGGACAGGGCATCGGGAAGTTATTGATGTTAGAGATCATAGAGCAGGCAAAAATTGAAAAAAGAGAGACGCTAAAATTATCGTCTCAAGTGCATGCAATCACATTCTATGCGCGTTTAGGCTTTGAAGTGAAAGGTGAGCAATACTTGGATTGTGGTATTCCACATAGAGATATGCATTTAACCTTTTAGATGATCTTATAAAGTGAGTGAAGATGGCCAAAAATAAAAACATCCATGCTGTGATCTTTGATTTAGATCAAACGCTGTTAGATCGAGAAACATCTTTAGAAAAATTTTTAGATTGGCAAATTGATTTTTTTAAAATGGTGCCTGAACAACAGAAGGTAGAGTTTAAAAACATGTTTATTGAACTCGATAATCATGGTTCAGTCTGGAAAGATATCGTTTATGCAAAATTAATCGAAGCGTTTTCTCTAGCGTATTCAGTTGATACTTTGCTCCAAAGTTATATTCACGATTTTAATCAGTTTTCAACTGCTTTTGATGGTGTTACTCAAGTGATCAAGAGCTTACACAGCCAAGGTTATCGTTTAGGATTAATTTCGAATGGTAAATCACCTTTCCAAGAAAATAACTTTAAGGCTTTAGGATTAAATGAGTTTTTTGATAGCGTGTTGGTATCTGAGGCTATAGCTATAAGAAAACCAGATTCAGCAATTTTTAATCTGTCATGTTTGCAACTTAAAACAACAGCAGAATATTGTGTTTTTATTGGAGATAATGAAATTGCAGATATTCATGGTGCAAAAAAAGCTGGGATGAAAACTATTTTTTTTCATCCAGATCCGAGCAAAGTGTCTCAATTATCAAATGAAAATTTGCATCATTTTCAAGATTTGGATCGCATCATTTCAAACTTATAAAAATGAAATCATGTTCAAATGATTTCACTGTTCCAGCGCTCAATGGCTTGAGCACCTGTTTCTAACCCGATCTGATAAGTGTATTGCAGCTTGTTTTTATCTTTACACAAACGACCTGCAAGTTTCTTATCATTTGGCGGACAGATTTCGAGAATGCGTTGAGCGGACGTATTCTGAATAGATTGACGAACAAAACTGACGGCTTCATTGTAACGCGTACAACGATTTTTTAAGCTTGAAGCAAAACCTTGATGCTTTTTTACGAAATATTTAGCGAGAAACTGATCGCCTTTTGAGCTGGCTTTGAAATAGCTTTGAGGACGAGTCCGCAACACCAAAAGGTTTTTTACATTGCTTTGTTGAGCTGCCCATTGCACAGGCAAAGCATCTGCAACGCCACCATCAAAATAGGGTTCACCCAGAATATTAACTGCCTGACGCGTCAAGATCGGAATAGAGCTTGATGCACGTAAAGCCTCGATTAAAGTCTCTTGACTCGCGCGTAAATATTCAGCATATCCTGTTTGTGCATGGGTGAGCACGGTATAGAAATCGGGATTATTACTAAATAAAGCCTGTTGATCTAGTGGGTTTTCGCGCTCAACCACATCCCACATCCACCTCATATCTAAGAGATCACCGCCTTTAAAAAAGCGACCATAACGAATGAATTCGGGACGTAGAGAGTGATCTAGATACAACTCGATATTGCGACCCTGTTGACCTGCCAAATAATTGGCAACATTGGTCGAGCCAGAGGACACACCAACATAAAGATCAAAAGGATTAAAGTTATGCTCCAAGAATGAATCAAGCACGCCGCAGGTAAAAGCCCCACGCATGCCACCACCTTCAACCACTAAAGCATTACGATGCACATTTGACATCAGTATTAATTACTGTGCGCCGCATCATGTGTGGATTCAGCATGATCTTTTGACATTGTGGCATGTTCATCTGCACTCATATGATGTTCTTGAGCAGTAACGCCAGATGGCGTTGCAGTATTGGCTTCACGTGCGAGCTTTTGCTTCTCAGCTTCTGCTAATGCTTCCTGTGACATTACTGGAGAGTTTTTAAAAGCGTGGTGTTGACTGGTCTCTTTATTTTTTTGACTTGGCATATAGTCGGGTTCGTTCGTAATTGCAGCATAAAAAATAATCATAAAAATGATACTTAAAATGATCGCAATAATTAAGGCTTTCCAACCCCAAGGTGATTTTTCAGGAGTAGATAGATCAGTCATAGGTATATACCAAACAGTTAAATTGCATCTTTAATAGTGTAACTTTATAGCACATTATGGCGATAAAACCGATTAAAAAGACATAGCCCTAATTTTATTAAGGATTTTATTTTTTGAATTTTCTGCCTGTATTTCGTTTTGAATTGTGGTGTGCATAAAAGTCGTATTTAAAAGAATCATTTTAAAAATTACTTTAAAGAACTGTTTAAAAATAAGTAATAAATTGGTTCACCATCAGTTGAGTGGCTAACGAGAACATGACCAATGAAATCGACTTTAAAAAAATAGATTGGTATTTTTTTGTACTCAAAAGATTTTTCATTTGAAAGGCTGAGCGAATATAAAAACCACCGACGATCAATAAAGTGCTGATGGTGAGTATAGCTAAGATGAACAATGCTGAAGGAGATAACCTTAAGCTTGGACCAAAAATGCTCGGAACCAATGCAAGGTAAAAAGTCATGGTTTTAGGATTGCTCAGTGTAAGACTAAATCCATTCAAATAATTTGAAAATAATACTTGATGACCTTGAGAATGATTTCTTGATTCCGATGTATTCAATAAATCTTCTTTGTAGGTCCATAATTTGAAGGCGATATAGTACAAGTACGCACACGCGCAGCAGATGAATAGAAAACCAAGGGTCGGGTTAATCAGATTGACGATTGAGTTAAGGCCGAAAAGCGCAATGGCTAAATAACAGAGATCGCCTGTGATCAGCCCAAGCAGCATAAAGAAGCCATTTTTATATTGACCGCTGATGGTGGTAAAAATGAGCGCAGTCATACCTGGCCCAGGAATGAGTGCCGCGATAGCTAAAGTCACGATATATAAACCGAGAGTTGTTAGATTAAGCATTTTGATTTCTCTTCAAATTTTTATGATTTTCAATCAAAACGCAGGGTGAAAATAATCTATTATTTCCCTTTATTTATAAATTTGGGGTATAAAAATAATAATAATATTTAAATTGGGGTTAAAAATTTCAAAAATGAAAATAGATCGCGTTGACGAAAAAATTTTAAAAGTTCTACAGCAAGATTCAAGAACGACCAATCAACAATTATCTGAGCAGATAGGCGTGTCTGCATCACCATGTTGGCGGCGGGTAAAGCGACTAGAGGAAGAGAAAATTATCAAAGGCTATGGCGTCTTATTGGATCGTCGAAAACTAAATTTAGGCGTCATGGTTTTTATTCGGGTTTCTATAGACAGCCATAGTGAGGTTGAGGCTAAAAAATTCGAAGAAAAAGTATTGGAACTTGAGAATGTAGTGGCGTGTTACAGCATAGGCGGAGATGCTGATTTTTTATTGCAAGTCGTATCCACTGATTTAGATACTTATGCAGATTTTTCGATGTCGATTATTCGACGCTTACCGGGGATAAAGGAAATGCAAAGTATGTTTATACTCAAGGAAATTAAACCATTCAAAGGATTTCCCATTGGTCAAACATTTAATTCTTAATCAATAGCCTTCTTTCAAAAGTCATTATTCATATAACAGACTCATCATGAGTTTTCCCCCATCCTAACCTTCTTCCAAAGGGAGAAGGGATTTTAAGGTATAAATTTATGGTCACTCAATCATCATTTTTCGAATTATGAAAGTGATCTAATAATCTCAGGCGAATAATACATTTGAATATTCATTTAGAACTTAATGAATCTAAGAATAAAAAAAACCTCTCATCTTGAGAGGTTTTTTTATTTAAGAGGATTTATAAAATGAAAAAATTAAATTTTTTCGCCAGATTGAGCCTTACTCAGTAAAAGCTGCGGTGCTTTGAAACGGACACCATATTTTGCTTCTAAAGCATTGGCACGGGTTGCTGCTTTGCTTAAACCATATTGATTCAGGAACTGCAAAGCACCTCCTGTCCAAGGCGCAAAACCAATACCAAAAATAGAGCCAACATTACCGTCAATGACAGATTCGAGCACGCCTTCTTCCAGACAACGCAACGTATCTAAAGACTGCACAAACAATAAACGATCGATGATTTCTTGTTCGGATATCTCATTGTCTTTTTTCCAGTGGCTTAAACCTTCCCATAATTGCTTTTTCCCATCTTGAGGATAGTCATAAAATCCTGATCCAGCAGCTTTACCTTTACGGTTAAATTGATGGATCATGGTTTCAATGACATCATCTGCACCTGAGCGCGGCAAATCTTTACCTTCTGCTTGTAGCGCTTTACGTGTCTCAGTTGCAACATGTTCAGATAAGGTTAATGACACTTCATCTTGAATCGCAAGTGGCCCGATAGGCATGCCTGCTTTTAAAGCTGCCATCTCAATTTTGGCTGGGTGAACGCCTTCAGAAAGTAAGCGTAAACCTTCTTGAACAAAGGTGCCAAATACGCGACTGGTAAAGAAGCCACGACTATCATTCACTACAATTGGGGTTTTACCAATCTGTTGAACATAGTCATAAGCTTTGGCTAAAGTCTCCGCAGACGTTTCTTTGCCTTTAATAATTTCGACCAATTGCATTTTGTCGACAGGGCTAAAGAAATGTAGACCAATAAAGTTTTTTGCATCTTTACTGGCTTGCGCTAATCCGGTGATTGGTAAGGTTGATGTATTCGAAGCCATCACTCCACCGCTAACCAAGAAACTTTCGGCTTCTTGGGTGACTTTGGCTTTAAGTTCTTGATTTTCAAATACGGCTTCAATAATCAGATCACAATTTTTTAAATCTTCAGCAGAAGCCGTCGCCGTAATAAGTGATAAAACTTGGTCACGTTTTTCAGCCGTCATACGACCTTGAGAAACACGTTTATCGAGTAGTTTTTGACTATAGTTTTTACCTTTATCCGCCGCTTCTTGTGATACATCCTTAAGTACCACTTGAATACCTTTGATTGCAGTTGAATAGGCGATTCCTGCACCCATCATTCCTGCACCCAAAACTCCCACTTTAGTCGCTTGCCATTTTTCTACATTTTGCGGGCGACTCGCACCTGACTTGATCGCATTTAGACCGTGCCAGAAAGTACCAATCATGTTTTTAGCGACTTGACCTGTTGCAAGGTAAGTGAAATAGCGCGATTCAATGGTGAGTGCTGTATCAACATCCACTTGCGCACCTTCAACCGCAGCTGCCATGATTGCTTCAGGTGCTGGATAGCAGCCTTTGGTTTTGTCACGCAGCATCGCTGGTGCAATCGCCAAAACTTGTGCAACTTGTGGAGAAGATGGGGTGCCGCCTGGAATTTTATAGCCTTTGACATCGAAAGGTTGTTGCGATTTAGGGTTGGCTTTAACCCATGCAATCGCTTTGTCCATCAATTCTTCTGCTGTCTCAGCTGTATCTTGAATTAAACCAAGTGATTTGGCTTTATCCACACCAAATTGCTTTCCTTCCATAAGGAATGGAAACGCATTTTGTAGGCCAAGCAAACGTACCATACGTACGATACCACCACCACCTGGTAGTAGTCCGAGAGAAACTTCTGGTAGACCAAATTTAGCTTTTGGATCATTTAAAGCGATACGTGCGTGACAGCCTAGAGCAATTTCCCAACCACCGCCTAGAGCCGTACCATTTAATGCAGCAACCACAGGTACGCCCAAAGTTTCAATATAACGAAATTCAGCTTTCATTTTTTGAATCATGCCGAAAAATTCAGGCGCCTGTTCAGGTTGGGCTTGAATCAGCTCATCAAGGTCACCGCCTGCAAAAAATGTTTTTTTCGCAGATTTAAAAATGATTCCTGTGATTCCAGATTCATTTTTAAGTGTATTGACGGTGTCTTCCAAAGCGATTCGGAAATCCGAATTCATTGTATTTGCAGATTGGTTTGGAGAGTCTAAGGTCAGAATCACAATGCCATCAGCATTTTTTTCAAATTGAATTGCACTCATTATTCTTCTCCTTAAACCAACTCAATAATGGTCGCGATACCCATACCACCACCTACACATAAGGTTGCTAAACCACGCTTTTTGCCTTGACGTTCAAGTTCGTCGAGTAGAATGCCCAAAATCATGGCACCTGTTGCACCTAAAGGATGCCCCATAGCAATTGAGCCGCCATTTACATTGACTTTAGCTGGATCAACATTGAGTTCTGTAATGAAACGCATCACCACAGCTGCAAATGCTTCATTGACCTCAAAAAGATCAATATCATCAATCGTTAAACCTGCTTTTTGTAAAGCTTTACGAGCAGCAGGAGCAGGGCCGGTCAACATAATGGTTGGGTCAGTACCCACCAGTGCTGTTGATAATATTTTGGCACGTGGTTTTAGACCTTGTTCTTTGACTGCTTTTTCAGAAGCAATTAAGACCACCGCAGCACCATCAACAATACCTGATGAGTTTCCAGCATGATGTACATGATTAATTTTTTGCGCTTCAGGATATTTCTGTAATGCCACGGCATCGAAGCCCATGCCACCCATCATTTCAAAACTGGCATTGAGCTTAGCTAAACCTTCAGCAGTCGTTGTCGGTTTGATAAATTCATCTTTATCTAAAATCGTTACACCTGCTTTGTCTTTTACAGGCACGATTGATTTATCGAAGTGACCTGCAGCTTGTGCAGCAGCTGCTTTTTGTTGAGATTTTGCAGCAAAGGCATCGACATCGGCACGGGTATAACCATCAAGAGTCGCAATTAAATCTGCGCCAATACCTTGCGGAACAAATGTCGATTTTAAATTGGTTTCTGGGTCGAGTGCCCAAGGGCCACCATCGGAACCCATTGGAATACGTGACATAGATTCAACGCCACCAGCAACCACAATATCTTCCCAGCCTGAGCGAACTTTCTGAGCCGCTAAATTAACAGCTTCGAGTCCTGAGGCACAGAAACGGTTGATCTGAACACCGGCAACATCATCATTCCAACCCGCTGCTATCGCTGCTGTCTTTGCGATATCTGAGCCTTGATCACCAATAGGAGTCACACAGCCCAATACGATATCATCGACCTTTGATGTGTCGAGTTGATGGCGTTGTTGGAGTTCATTTAATAATGTGGTTAATAAAGTAATCGGTTTAACTTCATAGAGTGAACCATCTTTTTTCCCTTTTCCGCGTGGTGTGCGAATGGCATCAATGATATAGGCCTCGCTCATATGCATTCCCTTTTTATAAATTAAAAATTGTTATGGTGCTTTGGAGTGTAATTGATCTTATGTATTGTGCAATGACAAGAACGAATCAGGTCAATGGAGATTTCTGCCAATATGGATTATCGTGTTGCTCAAGAAAGCATTTTTTCTGACGACCTAAAGTGCTATGAAATTTAACGATTCAAATGAGGGGATAACCACACAGGACTGAAGAGATGCATACTAAAATCCAATGCATTACATCTGCTCTTCATCTAAAGTCATTTTAAGATTCGTTAAAGTTTTAGAAATTACATTGTGGATTATGCTGACAATCTTGTTTTTCATATTTTGTTTGATATGTTTTTAAAGTTATATGATTTATGGGCATCATCCTTAATTAGGATGAATAGATGAGTAATGAAATTCCTGTTTTATTAATTATTGTTAGTCGTGGGGGATTTCTGAGAAATTCGGCAATTTAAAAAGATGTATAGAAATCTAAAATTGCAAATAACAAAAACCATTATGATATTTTGTCAAATAAAAAAGCCGAACAAGTCGGCTTTTTTATCACTATAAGACCAAAATCAGATTTTGGCCTTCACAGTTTGTATTCTTTAGATTGCAACTATGTTTACAGCATTTGGGCCTTTTTGACCTTGAGCAACGCTGAATTCAACTTGCTGACCTTCAAGCAAAGTTTTGAAACCAGAGCTAGCGATTTCGCTGAAATGAGCAAAAACGTCAGGACCATTTTCTTGTTGAATGAAACCAAAACCTTTAGTTTCGTTGAACCACTTAACAGTACCTTTAACAACAGCTGAGTTTGACATAATAAATCCTATAGATTTTTAATAATTTTAAGTCTTCTTACAGACCAATGATAACTTTGAAAATAATAAAGAATGGAACTTAAAATCTAAAAAAACGAAGGATTATGACTAAAACTGCGATACTTATATAAGATTTACCGAAACAAAACTTTTTTTCTAGTTAATTTAATCCTACACCTTTTTAATAATTATTCAAGCTATTTATAATGAATATTTATTATATTTATATTTCTGATGGTGATAAGCCAAGAAAAATTTAAAAAAACGCTGCAAATTAAGTTCAATCTTGAGCGAGTTTTTAGCTAAATTGAGTTTTGGTTTGAAAATATTAGATCTATTCGATCAAGCTTAAGTTTTCAATACATGATTTTATAAAATCGTGGATTTATAAAAAATACGGTACGACTTCTGCCGTACCGCTTATTCTTTTTTGCGCATAATAATTTGAATGATTACAGCCTATTCGTTCTGCTCTATTTGATGCAATCTTTACTCAAATCAACCGTTAGTCAATCAATAAAACTTGAACTTTAGATTCCGCGATGCTTTGAATGCAACGCGGAGAGTAGAATACGAATAGGTAGATCACGAATAGATTGTAATTCGCGATCAATAGCTCAGCTACTTAGCGATAACCATGAAGTTAATGACACCCATGAAGTTAGTGATAACCATGAAGTTGGCGATACAAACCTGGGGTAACACCTGTCCATTTTTTAAATGCACGATGGAAAGTACTGGTTTCACTAAAACCGACTTGCTGTGCGACATCTTCAAGGCTTAAAGACGGATTCAATAATAAATGAATTGCAGCATCTCGGCGTAATGCATCCTTAACCCCTTGATAGCTTTTTCCTTCAGCTGCCAAACGACGGCGTAAAGTTTGAGGGGACAAATAAAGCATCGCGGCAACGTCATTCAAAGTTGGCATTTCTTCGCCAATTTGGCTCTTCAACACTTCACGAATACGGGAAGTGAGTGAATTGGTATTCTTAAATTTCACCAATAATTTAGCTGGTGCACCTTTTAAGAATTCTTCAAGCGTATTTTCATCTTGGCGAATCGGTAAATCTAAATAATCAGCAGCAAAGGTAATTTCTGTACGTGCTGAATCAAATTGAATCACTGGAGCAAAGAATAAAGCATCATATTCGTCTGCATGTTGCGGACGTGGATAAGCAAAGTGTACACGTTCTAATGGAATACGACGTTCAATTAACCAAGACGATAAACCATGCCAAATCATCAACATACTTTCAGTGATGAAATGATCCGGATCCATAGTTCTCGGGATAATTGGAACAAGTCTAGCTTCATGTTTGTCACGTTCTAGGCTTACTGACCATTCATCGCCAAATAATTTATAAAATTGAGACGAAAGTTCTAAGGCATCACCCAATGTTTTGGCATGAATGATGAGCTGACTCATGATTGCAAACGTACCTAAACGACGGGGTTGAATATCAAAGCCAACGTGTTCGTCTTGGGTCACCATCCATAGCATTTTAACAAAGCGTGTATATTGCTCAGGTGAGATACGTGCTTTAGGCTGACGAAGTAATTCAGCTTCAATGCCCACATGGGAAAGTAGTGTATCCACATCCATCCCTAGACGTTTAACACCCGTTAGTGCCGCATTTACGAAATGGATACTGATCGTATCACGGCTCATGTTAAATCCTTCAGTCTCTTTGATGTTCACTTTTTCTTGACCTAAATGACGCTAGTAATAATAGATAGTTAGCAATTTACACTAGAGTAATTGCTCTTTTACATCATAAATTGCCGAAACTATCAAGGTAAATGGCTGAACATGACATTGTATGGATAGATTTATATTCCTATCATAAACGAAAAATCAATAGAATTTGAGTATTAAGTATCATGACAACAGCATTAGAAGGTTTAAAAGTCCTCGATTTTTCAACATTATTACCTGGTCCTTTCGCAACGCTTTATTTGGCAGACTTAGGTGCTGATGTCGTTCATATAGAGTCTCCAATACGACCAGATCTAGTTCGTATTTTACCGCCTTATTCTCAAGGTCAGTCGACTGCACATAACTATTTAAACCGTAATAAACAATCTGTTACTTTAGATTTGAAAGATCCTAAAAGTATAGAAATGATCAAACAAAAAATTTCTGAATATGATGTTTTGATCGAACAGTTTCGTCCAGACGTCATGTTACGTCTCGGTCTAGATTATAAAACGCTGGCAGAGATCAATCCTCGGTTAATTTATTGCTCAATTACCGGCTATGGACAAGATGGATCCTATAAAGACAAAGCAGGTCACGATATTAATTATGTGGCATTGTCGGGTATAGCGGGACATTCTGGACGCGCTGACAGTGGGCCACCTCCTATGGGTATACAAATCGCTGATGTGGCTGGTGGTTCTCTCCATGCAGTGATTGGCATATTAACTGCGGTGATCGAAAGACAGCGTAGTGGCTTGGGACAATATATTGATATTTCGATGACGGATTGTGCTGTGGGTCTAAACAATATGGCTGCCGCTGCCGTTTTAGCAGGGTCTCAAAAACAACAGGCCGAAAAAGAACATTTAAATGGCGGAACTTTTTACGATTATTATAAAACGCTTGATGGCCGATATTTGGCGATTGGTAGCTTAGAACCTCAGTTTATGACTGGATTGTCTGCGACCTTAGATTTACCGATCATTATGCAAAAAGGCGCCTCTTTTGATGTGGAGGATCGCTTAGCGGTTAAACAGGCAATTCAAACTAAAATTTCAGAAAAGACTTTTGAGCAATGGCGTGAGATCTTCGCTGTTTTAGATTATTGCGTAGAACCTGTGTTGAGTTTAGATGAAGCTTTGACATCAAATTTGGCGAAACAACGCGGCTGGGTGGTTGATGTGCCTGTGCATGCTGGTGCAAACGAAACAGAACCTCAATTGGCGTGTCCGATTAAATTATCACGTTCTCAACCACGCTATGAGTTTATCGGTCAGGCTTTGGGCGCGGGTGAATGGTAGGGCGTGAAGGGTAGACGTATGCGATAAAGTAGGTTCACAGCATCATTAGAATGATATTTTTGTTTCAAATTTTATGAAGTTAAGACCAGTCCAAGACTGGTCTTCTTCAGGGTTTTTCTGTTATAACTTTTTCTGTTATAAATTTTCCCGTTATAACAATGAATAAGAATATTGGTACATCGTGCGGTTTAAGAAAAATCTAAAATAGATGATACTCTTAACACTCGACACTTTAGTCTAACTTTATTCATGGATGGATATTGGCATGGATGGATACTGGAAAAACTACGAATGGATTTGATTCAAGTTAATGGACAACCACGTTATGGTCGTTTCGATGTACCCCCCAGCGCAATTTCAATCGGACGCTATGTCTATAAAACACCTTATGGAAAAACTTTAAAAAGTTGGCGTAAGAAGCTTAAATATAAGAAATTTAAATTTTGCAGTATTCAACATGAGCAATACAGCATAGGTATTGCTATCGTCGATATCGCATGGGCAGGTCATGGTTTTATTTATATTTTTGATCATGAAACACAGCAAGTGCAGGAATGGAATGCAATTAATGTTTTGGCGCACCACACGGTTTTAGATGAACAGCCTTTATTTAATCATAGCCATTTCACCAGTGCGCCCTTTAATTTAGATATCCAACAAGCCAATGGTGTTCGGTATATCTCTGTAACAAAACATGGGGAACATGTTCTCAAAGCTCGTATTTTTTGTGCAGGAACTGATCCGCTCAGTATGTGTAGTCCCACGGGTATCAATGGATGGACCTATACACATAAGTTGACGACTTTGGCTGTTGAAGGCTTTTTTATTAATAAACAAAAACAAAAAATAGAATTTAATGCGCGTACTTTTGCTTCTCTTGACGATACATGTGGTTTTTTAAGACCTGAAACAGCGTGGTTTTGGCTGTCGTGTAATTTTTGGGACAAAGAGGATAATCGTATTGGATTAAATTTGGCATCAGGTGTGAACGAAAGTTTCGGTAATGAAAATTGCTTATGGATCAATGGACATTTATTTGCACTATCGGATGTGTTATTTGAGATGAAATCAAAGACAGAATGGTGCATCCGCTCCATTGACGATAAGCTCAATTTAACGGTGGAAACTGGTTGGCGTCGTTATGAAAATCTGAATTTACGTATGGTGGGAAGTCAGTTCAGTCAGTGGCAGTCTAAAATTACAGGCAGCATCGTCTGCGACGACGGTCGAAAGATTCATTTTGAGAAAGAATTAGGCTTACTTGAACAGCATTACGCCAAATGGTAATACTGTTCTCTCACATGATTTTCTAGAAAACTTGATCAGCGTATTTTAGACTTCTAAGCCAGCTTGCCAAAATGCCTCACCCGCTAAAATAGGGTCGCCAGTTTCCTCTAAGTGATCAATCCATGTTTGATATTGGCGGATGATTGGATGCTGACTCGGATGGAAATCTTTTTTAAACCAGTCTAAGTACTGAGATTTCATTTTGGTGAGCATGCCATCACGTCCGATGAACCAAGGTATGCCATTCCATGTGAGCTTAAGACGCTCAATGCGACTAAAGCCGTCATATTTCAGCATAACGTTGGCCCGATACAGGGTAAAGTTGAGCATCATAAAAGTCGTTAAAGCCAAAGTAAATTTACGGGTCAGCTCAGGGACCTCTCCAACCTGCTTCATCACATCAAAAGCGACATCACGATGCTCCATTTCCTCAATGGCATGCCAAGCCAACAATGCTCGGACATAGGGATGTGCTTCACGCAGCGTTTTTTTGTGGCTATAAAAAGTTTCAGCCATCAGTGCGGTTAAATGTTCAGCCGCCGCGGTCATTGCAATATTGTATTGCGGTGAACGATTCTTTAATTCGAATTTAAAGATTTTATTAAGTATACGAATGAATTGATCCACAGGCATGCCTTGATCACGCATCACTTGGTTCATTTTGTCATGTGCCATGCCATGCTGTGCTTCTTGACGGATAAAATCAGTCACCCGAAGTTGTAAATCTGGATCTTTAATTTTGTCTCTAAATAAACGCACCGATTCGATAAAATAACGTTCGCCGTCTGGAAAGGTCAGACTCAAAGCATCAAACATACGAGTTTTAAATGGATCACCACCAAACCAAAAGCGTGGAATTTCATCCAATTTAAAATTGAGATCTTTACGAACCACGGGTTGAACTGAGTATTGAGTGAAAGCATTCATTTTATTTTACTTGAATCACTTATGATGCATTCAGTATGGCGGGCATTCATCACTTTGTTTTGACAGTTCTTGCCATTTTTTATACATTTTACGTCAAATGAAAATATGCAATGTCAAAATTAAAATGAAAAAGGAGCGCTCAGGTGAAGGATATCAAAATTCCAAATGGATATTTTCAACTTTGGCATACCTATATACATGATCAAGTCATGGTAGATGATATATATCCGCGACTTGATCAAGACGAACTGCATCAGCTTAAAATGATTTTGGCATTACCGATGACTGAGCAATCCTCATATGGCTTTTTTTTAAAGCTAATCACCTTTACACAGTCCATTGCACCAGCAAATTTTATTTTTGAAATGGCAAGATCGGTAAAGCCTGAGCATTTTGGTGTTTTAGGATATATGGCATCGAGAAGTGGCAGTGTCGCTGAAGCATTAAATTATATTTTAAGATTTAGTCGTTTAGTGATTGATGGTGATGAGATTGTTCCGATGCAAATGCATCAACACGGTCAATTTTTATTGCTCAATTGGCCTTTTATCAGTGAACAATTCAATCTGATTAATGAAATCACCAATGCCATGATGATCCAGTTGGCAAGGCAAATCTTACCGCATGATCAATTTCCATTACATAAAGTTTTTTTCGCTCATGACGCGTTAATTTCAACCTACCATTATCAAAAATTTTATGCCTGTGAAGTGGTGTTTAATCACAATGACTATGGGCTCATGATTCAAATTGATAGTTTAGAATTAAAACCGCATCAAGCTGACCCATCATTGATTCAACTGCTGGTCCAGCAAGCAGAAGATGCAATTGCCTCAAAACCACGGCAAGCATCGATTGATCAAAAAATACATTTGATCGTGGCTGAGTATTTAAGATTAAAACAAGATGTACCAAAAATTGAGGATCTCGCAGATGAGCTCTATTTGTCTGTGAGAACTTTACAAAGACAATTAAAAAGTGTGAATAGCTCATTTAAACAAATTGTTGAAATAGAGCGAATGAAGCGATGTGAAAAATTATTAACTGACCAAATCAGTTTGTCCGAAATTGCTGTACAACTTGGCTATTCAGATCAGTCTGCTTTGGCAAGAGCATATAAAAAATTCAAGGGTCAGACGCTATTACAACGAAAGAAAGAGATGCAAGATAATTAAAGAGAATGATTTAAAATGACAAGGAGTGAAAGCGAGTAAGTGCGAAAATAAAGTGTATTGGTCAATAGAGGTTTTGATAATCGAAGTTCAGTGAATAGAATTTCAGCGAATTGAAGTTCAGTGAAAGGTTAAGCTTAATAAAAAAGGTAAGCCGAAACTTACCTTTTAAAATCTCAAATCACTTAAGTCGACTGTATCCGTGGATAGCGGAATAGAATCGCTAAAATCGCCATAATTGCTAGAATCCAACAATAATAAACTGTGCCAATCAGTTCGATAGGTGAAAGTTGCGCAATTGAACAAGCCAAAAGCAACTGAGCACCAAATGGAATAAGTCCTTGCACAACACAAGAAAAAATATCCAGTAGGGCGGCCGCACGTTTAGGATTTACGCCGTATTCTTTCGCCACTTCACGGGCCATATCACCCGATAAAATAATCGCAACGGTATTATTTGCCACAAAAAAGTTTGAGAAAACCACCAAGCAACTTATGCCAATTTCGCCTGCGCGTTCAGATCCAACTTTAAGTAAACGCGTAAGGCTATAAATCCGTTGAATCAGCCAATTTAGACCACCCTCTTTTTGCATGATGGCAGAAATCCCTCCTAAAAAGAGGGATAAAAGTGCAACTTCAAACATCCCCAAGAAACCATCATAGATCTTATTGTTAAGTTCGAGTAAACCAAAATCAGCTTGGACCACGATGCCGACTAAACCTGAAAAAACGATACCGACAGTTAACACAGCCAACACATGCAGGCGAGTAAATGCCAATACAAAGACTGCGATATACGGAAGAATGAGCCAAAAATTATAACTTTGGTATTCCACTACTTGAGCAGCGTGATTAAACATCATATAGACAATGAGCGTGATGATTGCTGCTGGAACGGCAATCCAAACATTGACTTTGAACTTATCTCTTAATTCCACATTTTGACTGCGTGTCGCCGCAATGGTGGTATCAGAGATCATGGAAAGATTATCACCAAACATCGCACCACCAACGACTGCGCCAATCGCCAGTGCGGTATCAATATCCGTTACTTGGGTAAAACCAAAAGCGATAGGAGCGCAAGCGGCAATGGTTCCCATTGATGTACCCATTGCAGTGGCAATAAATGCTGAGATGAAAAACAGCATGGGAAAGACGAATTCTGGAGGAATAATTGAAAGCCCAAATTGAACCGTGGCATCGACGCTGCCAATGGCACTACTGACACTCGCAAACGCACCAGCAAGCATAAACACCATAAACATTAATATCAGGTTGGGATGGCTGGCCCCTTTAAAAAATGCGTCTATTCCTGCATTTAATTTTCCTCTGTACATGAGGACAGCAAGAATGATAGCCGGTAGAGCTGCGATCGGTGCTTTGATTTGGTAAAAGGCAAGTTCAGTGCCAATCACGGTGTGGTAAATCCCACTGCCTAAAAAAATGGCTAAAAAAACAATAAGGGGGAGAAGGGCAAGCGCTCTGATCGGAGCGTTACCTTGGGAGTGTGTGGTCATAACAAAAGTAATAAATAAGTAAGCGCGGCTAGTATAGAACAGCTTTGGTTAATTAAGAAAAATTAAAATGTAAACTCTAACTCACTTTTTTTTAAAAGTTTTTCTGCAATAAAACCCAGTTATTCTTAAGATTCAGCATTTTAAAATACACAGAAAATCGAGCTATTTGATCATTGTGAAATAAATCAAAACATTGATAAATATGCACTTGGGTTATTGAATGAATATGAGACTACTTTGTAGACGCTTCAACTCTGTTCAATGGGTAAAAAATAGCGTTACAATGGGCTGTCTTGTGTTCATACAAAACAAACTCCTCAATTTTATACAATTCAAGGAAAGTGCAACCCTATGTCACGTTTAGCCACACGATTTGCAAAGCTTAAATCTCAACAACGCAAGGCTCTTGTTTCTTATGTCATGGCGGGTGACCCTCAACCACAAGTAACCGTTCCGCTGTTACATAACATGGTTGCGGCTGGGGTGGATGTAATTGAACTTGGATTACCATTTTCAGATCCGATGGCCGATGGTCCAGTGATTGCTTTAGCCGCGGAGCGTGCTTTAGCTGCTGGAACCAATACCTTAGATGCTTTGAATATGGTTAAGCAATTCCGTGAAAAAGACACAGAAACACCGGTCGTGTTAATGGGTTATTTGAATCCTGTTGAAGTGATCGGTTATGAGCGTTTTGTGTCAATTGCGCATGAAAGCGGTGTCGATGGTGTTCTTTTGGTGGATTTACCACCAGAAGAGTCTGATGATTTAAATGCTGTATTGAAAAAATATGACATGGATCAAATCTTCTTACTGGCGCCGACGTCTACGGATGAGCGTATTCAACACGTTGCAAATCAAGCCAGTGGCTTTATTTACTACGTTTCATTGAAAGGTGTGACTGGTGCTGCAACGATTGATGTAGAAGATGCGGCTAATCGTATTCAAAAAATCAAAGCAATGACCAATGTGCCAGTGGGTGTCGGATTTGGGATTAGTGACGCTGCTTCTGCGAAAGCAATGGGTAGCGTTGCAGATGCTGTGATTGTCGGAAGTGCTTTTGTCAAACCATTTGCCAACATTGCACCTGAACAAGCTGCTGAGCAAGCGGTCAACAAAGTCAAGGAGCTTCGAGCTGCGCTCGATGAGTAAGTATGAATCAAGAAGTGAAACCAGGGAAAATTTTAAGTCCAGTGACACCATGGACTGACCGCTCAGTGCCAGGTATTCATGTACCTGATGAACAACAAGCATTAAAAGCAACATTTACAGAGCCAACGATTGAATGCCCAGAATGTCATGCTTTAGTGACACGTACGGCAATGTCTTTCAATGCCTATGTTTGTCCACAGTGCGATGAACATTTGAAAATGAAAGCACGTGATCGTTTGAATTGGTTCTTTGACCAGACTACAGGTGAGTTAGGTCAAGAATTTGTAGCGAAAGATCTGCTTAAGTTTACAGATTCAAAACCTTATCCAGTGCGTATGAAAGAAGCACAGGATAAAACAGGTGAAACTGAAGCTTTGGTGGTGATGGAAGGTCAAATTAAAGGACTTTCTTTAATCGCATGTGCATTTGAATTCGACTTTATGGGCGGTTCAATGGGCACTGTTGTAGGTGACCGTTTCGTGCAAGCCGCGGAAAAAGCAATCGCTACCAAACAACCGATGATTTGTTTTGCCGCTTCAGGAGGTGCTCGTATGCAAGAAGGCATGTTGTCTTTAATGCAAATGGCACGTACTTCAGCTGCGATTCAAAAAATGAAAGATGAGCGTATTCCATATATCGTTGTACTGACTCATCCTGTATATGGTGGTGTAACGGCATCATTGGCAATGTTGGGTGATGTGCATATTGCTGAACCGAAAGCGATGATTGGTTTTGCGGGTAAACGTGTGATTGAGCAGACTGTTCGTGAAAAATTGGAAGAACCGTTCCAACGTGCAGAGTTTTTGCTTGATCATGGCGTAATCGACCAGATTGTTCATCGTCATGCATTACGTGATACTGTATATCGAATCGTATCGAAGTTGATGAATTTGCCTTGAAGCTCACTGCTCCATTAGAAACAGATGATTTAAAAACATGGCTCGATTATTGGAGCCATGTTCACGTTACAGGGATTGATTTAGGTTTAGAGCGAGTCATTCCTGTGGCGGAAAAATTGGGTGTAACGACACCGGATGCAAAGGTGATTACCGTTGCTGGAACCAATGGTAAAGGTTCAACCAGTACGACTTTAGCGGCCATTTTAAATGCGCAAGGCTATCAGGTTGGACTGTACCAATCTCCCCATATATATCGTTTTAATGAGCGAGTTAAACTTGCTGGCATTGAAGTAGATGATCAAAGCCTGATTCAAGCCTTTGTTAAAGTGGATCAAGCACGCCGAGAATGTAATCTAAGTTTATCTTTTTTTGAAGCAACCACTTTGGCTGCTTTTACAATATTTAAAAATAATAAATGTGATGTTTGGGTACTTGAAGTTGGCTTAGGCGGTCGTTTAGATGTGGTGAATGTCGTAAATCCCAACGTTGCCGTGATTACCAATATTGGGCTTGACCATACCGATTGGTTGGGCGATACCATCGAAAAAATAGCGTTTGAAAAAGCAGGTATTATCCGTCCTAATATTCCTGTGATTTTTGGTGGTCAGCAAAAGATTCCTCAAGCCATACAAAACAAAGCACGTGAATGTCATGCGCCGCTTTATGCTTTGAATCGTGATTACTTTTATGAAGAAGCTGATGATGGGAAAACGTGGAATTTTGCATCCTCTGGCACCACGCTCAAATTACCAAAAGGCGCCTTAGCAGTTGATAATATTTCAACGGCAGTGGCTGCGATTTTACTCAGTGGGCTGAAGGTTGAACAGGCTTCAATGGCTCAAGGGATAAAAGATGCACGTCTATCTGGTCGATTTGAAATTCGAAAAATAGCGGATAAAACTGTGATTTTCGATGCAGGACATAATCCACATGGTGTTGATTTTTTGTTAAAGCAATTGCGAAAATTCATGGAATACAATAAACAGTACACAGAAGTTGTGGCTGTTTTCTCAATGCTTGCAGACAAAGATATAAATTCAGTTGTTAAGTTATTGAAAAAAAATGTAATGAAGTGGAAAATTGCAGAGATGAATGTGCCAAGAGCGGCATCTTTGCAACAATTAGAGTCTGCGCTTCAAGGTTTAACAGTACAACATTATCAACATGTACAAGCAGCATTTCAATCAGCGCTTGAAGAATCCAAAAATAATCAGCTGATTTTGGTGTGTGGTTCGTTCCATACCTTAGAAGCGGTCTGGGAGTATTTAGACAATGTCAATGAATAACAAACAACGATGGATGGGTGGCGTCGTTTTATTAGGAGGAGGTGTTTTATTGGCCGCACTTCTACTAAAAGGCAAAGAAGAAATTCATCAAAATCAGGTGCCTGTACAACCGATTGAAAATGTAAGACAGAGTGATACAGCACCTGAAACGGTGCAGCTACAACCATTGACTGTGGATATTGATACGGAAAAACGCCTGCTTGAAGAACAGCGCCGGTCACGTGAAAAGGCAGTTGCAGAACAAGAAGCTCAGGCGGCTGATTTTTTAAGAAATCAGCAACAGGTCGAAGCCGAGGCTGGCCGACGCGCAGCTGAAGAATATGCAGCGATGAACGCACAGCGTCAAGCTTCACAGCGAAGTTCAGATAGTATTCCACCTGAACTTATTGAAGATGACAACGTTAAAGCGCAACGATTGGCGCAAGAAAAGCAAGCTGAACAAAAAAAACTTGCTGATCAAAAGAAATTAACAGAGCAAAAAGCGAAATCTGAGCAAGACGTTGCAGAGGAAAAGCGTAAAGCTGCTGCTGAAAAGCTAGCTTCTGAAAAGAAAGCAGCAGAGAAAAAAGCGGCTGAAACTAAATTAAAAGCTGAAAAAGCGGCTGCTGATAAAAAATTAGCAGATGAGAAAAAAGCGGCAGATGAGAAAAAGCGTAAAGCTGAAGAAACCAAAAAGAAAGCAGAAGCTGAGAAAGCCCGAGAACTACTTGAAAATGGTGAAAAGCAGTGGATGGTTCAAGTTGCTTTGGCTGCCAATGAGGCGAATGCTGATGCAGTGGCTGCAAAGTTACGTGCTAAAGGCTATAAGG
>JAHLFF010000255.1 GCA_018883945.1 Candidatus Acinetobacter avistercoris | reverse complement strand
CTGATTTCAACTGAAGACAAGATTGAGATCACCAGTCCGAAAGAGATCCTGCTAACCGCGGGAGGGTCTCAAATAAAGATTAATAGCAGTGGAGTGTGTGTCACAACTGGTGGGAAATTTGAGTGTAAGGCAGGGCAGCACAATTTTGTTAGTGGAGTAAAAGTTAAAACTGAAATACCCACTTTACCTATTGCTCAAGATATTAAAATTTTTACAAATAAATGGGATTTTTATGATCTGTTCTATGAGGCTAACTTTGCAGATGTTAAATATAAATTGATCAATAATAAAAACAATACCTACGTGTCTGGAACGCTGGATCAACATGGTCGAACCCAACGTATGAATACTTACAATAATGAAGATTACGATATTCTGATTGGCACAGCTGATGAATGGACTGTTTCAATAGACGACAGTGGTGAAGATGGTGATTTTGAACATGAGTGTAATTGTGGATTAACTGACAATCATGAACATGATGAAGGGATATAAGTATGGATTGTTTAGCAAATATTAAATTTTTGGATGCCCTTGACCAACCCATTAATGATTTAGCTCATCAGCTATGGGTGGGCTCATCGCTAATATCTGATTATATTACTCTTCCTATTGGCGAATCTGTTTGGATTAAGCGTCCAATAGGTACAATCATTGATGTAAAAGTTAAAAGTTTTACATCTGGTGAATATGAACCCAAAGTAAAAATACAACTTATTGGAGAAAAGACAACTTTTATTATACGTAGTCCTAAAGTGTTGCTTAAAGGGATGAGTTTGTCAGCTAAAGATATGGCGACAGGTAAATATATAAGGTCTACGTATATCGTTGCTGAAGGTGATTATCTATCTCGAATAGCAGAGGATAATCAGACAACCGTGGCTGAACTGATACATCTTAATAATTTAAAAAGCGATATAGATATACATCCACAGCAAATTCTCAAACTTCCAATTAAGAAAGCAGAATCCTCAACAATTGCATCGAATGGAAAATCACAAGTAACAGAATCTAGCCAGCAAGAGAAAATAAATATTATTGTTGTTCAACAAAAAGATACTTTACCTTTGATTGCAAAATTAACAGGTAATTCTATAGATGAAATCAAGAAATTAAATGGTTTAGCTAGTGACAAGCTCATTCAGAATCAAAAATTAAAAGTTTATGCTCGTAAAGCAGCATTTACTATTGCGAAAACGAAAAATGATGATAAAAAGCCTTCTACTCCACCAATAGTAAAACAGGATGCATCTAAGAATAAAGAAAATGCACCAACAGCGAAGGTAGAATCTTCTGTTCCTACTCGCTCTAAAGTTTCACAAAGAAATGAAAAATCAATAGCAAAGTTGCATCCCCAAGTCCGAGATAAAATTAGAAAATTTATTAATGATGTATATACTAAACACCAAGTACAGCTTGTAATTGTTCAGGATTATCGTACATATGTACAGCAAGATGCTTTATATGCAAAAGGGAGAACAGCCTCTGGCAGTGTGGTAACGAATGCAAGGGGAGGGCAAAGCAATCATAATTTTGCCCTAGCGGTTGATGTGTTTCCTTTGTGGGAGGACGGTAAATTGCATATGGATGTAAAATCAGACCAGAAAAATATCAAGATCCTTAAAAAGATTGCTCCTATTGGAAAGGGGATTGGATTGGAATGGGGTGGAGATTGGAAATCAATTATCGATAATCCCCATTTTCAGCTTAAAACTGGGAAAACAATGGCTCAGCTTAGAGAATTAACTGAGAGTGCGGGTGGTGACCCTCTAAAGGTAAAATATGATATTCAATAAATTTTATATAATCCTCTTAATATTTTTAACTGCTTGCAATAGTTCAGCGAATCAGAGCATTAGGAAAAATATTGAAGAAAAAGTATTTGAACTAGATCTCACGAATGAAGGAATAAGCGCAGAAGGTGGTGGAATTGAGTTGTATAAAGATAGAAATTTTTGCTCACTTCTACTCAATATTTATGGGGAAAATGGTCAAGAAAAATATAACTTTAAGTTTAAAAAAAATAATTTAATAGAAACATCTTACTTGAAATATAGATATAAAAATGGATTGTTGGTTACCGATGATGAGTTAAAAGATCTCATTGCAGATGATAGTACTAATTCCGATAATGATATGGAGTTAGTTAGCAATAAATCATTTATTGGAAGTACAAATAAAAATATTGCTAAAAAATTTGATATGTATAAGAAAAGAATACCAAAATCAGTTTTAACGAAGAACTGTAATTAATCTGAATCACAGATAAAAATTTGGTTTAAAAGATAGCTGAAAACAATTTAACTAAAACTAATAAATAAAAGGCTTTAAAAAAATCTAAAGCCTTTTATTTTTAATTTAAATTGGATATTAAAAGTTACCCTTCCAAAACCTCTTCCAGCAGCTCTTCACTCGGTGCAAAGTAATATGCGCCATCCAGCGGGGTTACGAAGTGCAGCAGGCGGTCATGAATTCCATCACCAGACGTACCAAACATACGTTCTAACATAGCATCAATAATTTTCAGGTTTTTGGTATAGGCAATAAAGAATAGGCCTTGGTCACCGCGGCCATCCCCATACGGTAAAGAGTGACGCAGAATTTCCATTTCTTCGCCTTCTTCATCTTCGACTACAGTACGTGCCACGTGCGCATTTTCAGGTTTGATCTCATCATCCAATTCAATGGATTCAAGCTTGGTACGACCCATAACCTGTTCCTGAGTATCAACTTTTAGCTTTTTCCATTTTTCCAGGTTATGCGCGTAACGCTGGGCAAAAATAAATGAACCATCTTGGAAAATACCTGAATCTTCACCTAATAATGCGACTTCAGCACGATCATCCGGGAATTGTGGATTTTCGGTACCATCGATGAAGCCGGTAATATCACGACCATCAAAGTAGCGGAAGCAAACTCGCTCATCCAGCACCTGAACCTGGTCCTGAATTC
>JAHLFF010000004.1 GCA_018883945.1 Candidatus Acinetobacter avistercoris | reverse complement strand
ATTAAAAATTAAAAATTAAAAATTAAAAATTAAAAATTAAAAATTAAAAATTAAAAATTAAAAAAAGCAGTATGGAGGGGATTCATACTGCTTAGTTCCACGATTATTATTGTTAAATCTAAAAAAGATTTTATTTGGTTAGAATGAGTCGATTATTACGAGTTAAGCGCAAGCGATATTCTTCACCCGCATGCATAATTCTGATCTCACGCCCTAGAGCAAATAAGTTGTTTGAGTGGAGCATTGGTAAAGATTGGTGTGTCTCATTATTGCGTGTAAATAAGCTAAATGGTGCGTTCATTATTTTCGACTCCGTGGTATGTGGTGAACGGTTTAAATGATAATCATTATCGAATAGAGCTGTCAACGTTAATTTAGAGCATTTATAAAAAAACTATATTTGCTTACAATAAGACATAGTTTTAAAAGCTGAAAATGATGAATAAGCCTGTTGTAAATATCGCGATTGCATTGCTATTAAGTAAGAACAAGATTTTGGTGGGTTGGCGTAATTCAACGCAACATCAAGGGAATAAATATGAGTTTCCAGGCGGAAAAATAGAACAAGGTGAATCTGCTGTAGAGGCCTGTCGCCGTGAGGTTATCGAAGAAGTCGGCGTTGATATTTCTCAATGGCATGCAAAGACTGTTATCCAACATGAATATGAAGATATTTTTGTGAATTTACATTTTTTTCAAGGTTTTATCTCAGATGAACAGTTGAAAGCGGCAAAACACCCATGGACGTTGTATGAACGTACAGAACTTGCCGATTTAAATTTTCCAAAAGCAAATCAGCGTATTATCAGTCAATTAATTTGGCCAAAATACATTAAAATATCAGCAGAATTAAAGCCTCTACATGAGCTTGATCGCGAGAAATTTTTATATTTCAGGCCACAGCTCAACCTGAGCGAATATAGCCATCAGACACTTGAACGTTCAATTGTACAGATTGAGTCATGTAGCGCAGAACATTTAAATCAATTGATTATTAACATCGATATTTGGTCAAAACTAAATGCGGATACGCAAAAGCTGGTGACGAAAGTACATTTAAGACACGATCAACTGTTAAGTATGTCATCAAATTCATTAGTAACTACGCATATCTTTATTGCGTCGTGCCATGATATTGAGACACTACAACATGCACAGCATATTGGTTGTGATGCGGTATTTCTAAGTCCTGTTCAAGATACACGGACACATCCTAATGCAGAAGTTTTAGGTTGGAAACGCTTTCAAGAACTTGCACAGCATCTCGATATTCCCGTGTTTGCATTGGGTGGTTTAAATCCAACGGACTTAGAACTTGCGATTAATCATGGCGCATACGGTTTGGCTGGAATACGCCATTTTTAAAGAGGCGAAATTGCCAGAAGCTATAAGTTGCTCATTGGAAGATCAAAATGAGTCTAAACGGCCTCATTGGAAATTTTTAATTTGAGCCTGAGCTTCAGTGATGGTTTTTGCATTTCCTTGAGACTGCGCAGATTTCAAAATAATTTGCCAGAGCTGACGTTTCATCGTATTCGACTGTGCATAACTTAAACCACGACGTGCCAATGATTCTGCGTTGCGTGCTTGGTTTTTATGATTTGAAATCATTGCAAGATACATATAAGTTTCGGCGGATTGTGGTGCCAGTCGCTGAGCTTGCATTGCTGCTTGCTCAGCTGCATCCCATTGACCTTGTTTAAATGCATTTTGAGTTTGCTGCATCAATACTTTAAATGCTGGAAGCTGGCGTCCATCATCGAATTGTTGCGGAGCAGTCTTCTGGGTTGGAATGACAATTGTTTCACGCTGAATTTCAGGACGATCATAAGGCGTAATTTTTATCCCATCAGGTGTTGACGGTGTCTTAGTAGATTCAGCTTTGGTCTGATCATTTTTGGGTTGGGGCGTAAGAGGAGGTGTCGATTGACAGCCCACCAAAGCCATTATACCCAAACCGAATAGTGCTGATTTATAAAACATCATTACAGAAACTCTTCCCATTAATTTAATCGAATACCCTTTTAATCGTCGTGATCACTCGTTAATCATTTTGATCACTTATTAACAAGCGTGATCATTGATTATTAATTTTGATAACTGCCACTTGAAATCATACGAGTGCTCGACTTATTGGATAAATCTTGCTGTATCTCGTTTTCGCTTTCACGAATATAACTTTCAATACTATCCTCTGAAGGTGCGTTATCTGGGTTAATTTGCGTATCAGGACTGTAAGTCGGTTCAACTTGATAATGTGGCATACCGCATGCTGTTGCACGTTTAGGAATGGTATGGCGTAATAAGGGTACATACAATGCACCTTCACAGCCTTGTGCAGATAACTCACCGCTTGCAGTATCAATCCAATGCCATTGTACATTTTCAGTTTGTCTTAAATTGACAGGTTTTTGACGAAGTTGTTTCATCACATTGGTCCATACAGGTAATGCACCTGAAGTCCCTGTTAATCCCGTCACTTTGTTGTCATCTAATCCTAACCAAACTACGGTTAAATAGTTACCTGAATAACCTGCAAACCAAGAGTCGCGTGTGTCGTTGGTCGTACCAGACTTACCTGCTAAATTTAAGCTTTGATCAAGACTATTATAGGCTGAGCGGCCTGTTCCTGATGTCATGACACGTTGTAAACCATAATTCAATAAATAAGCTGAAGAGGGTTCTATGGTTTGTTGGACATTTAAACTATAGCGATCTAAAGAGCGGCCTGATGAGTCGACGACTGCACGTATCGATTTATTCGGATATTTGAAGCCACCTGTAGCAAAGTTACCGTAAATACTCATTACTTCCATTGGTGACATATCGACCGCACCCAGGAAGATTGAAGGGTAGTTTGGAATGTTTGACGTTACACCAAATTTACTTAAGTTATTGCTAAACGTGGACAGTCCAAATTCTTGCCCTAAACGAACTGCGGCAAGGTTATAGGAGTTTGCCAAAGCTTGCACCATCGGTACATAGCCATTACCCGATCCGCTATAGTTTTTAGGTGTCCAAGATTTTTCACCACCAATTGGAACATTAATGGGCAGATCTTCGACACCACTTGCCCAGTTGTAACGACCCGACTCTAATGCGCTTAAATAGATCACAGGTTTAAGCAGGGAACCCACTTGACGTTTGGCATCAACAGTACGGTTAAACCCTGTAAAATCTGAAGTTGAGCCTACAGCAGCGACCAGTTCACCATTTTCTGGATGTGAAACTAATACAGCGCCTTGTAATTCTTTTAAGCGGCTTGGATTGGCTTTAGATAAACGCGAAACCGTTTCTGTAAATGTTTTTTGAACTTTGGTTTGTGCAATTGGATCTAAGGTTGTGAAAATGCGTAATCCTTGATTGGTTAAATCACTCTCTTGATATTCCGATTTTAATTGTCGACGGACAATATCTAGAAAGTCAGGAAAACGGGCAGGACCAGTCGTTGGTTTTCTAATGACATTTAAGGGTTTAGCTGATTCGGTTTCATACTGTTCTTGAGTTAAATAACCCATCACCAGCATATTATTTAATACGATGTTACGACGCTTTTCCGCAGATTCTGGGTTGCGCCAAGGATTATACAAACTTGGTCCTTGAACGAGTCCAACCAAAAAGGCTTGTTGCGCGATACTTAATTCGCGAAGCGGCAAACCAAAGTAAAACTGTGAAGCTAAACCGTAGCCATTAATCGAATAATTACCATTTTGACCGAGATTGACTTCGTTTAAATATGCCTCAAGAATTTCATCTTTATCGTAATGAAGTTCGAGCAGCAAGGCCATGAAAGCTTCATTTACTTTACGTTTGAGTGTACGTTCGGGAGTTAAATAAAAATTCTTGACCAATTGTTGCGTTAAGGTTGAACCCCCTTGGCGTTTACCACCAGTCACATTACTGACTAATGCGCGAGCTGTACCACGCAAAGAAATCCCATGATGGTGATAAAAGTTACGATCTTCAGTCGCGATTAAGGCTTGAATTAGGGGTTTAGGAACTTTATTCAGTTTGATCAGTACGCGATCTTCATTATGCTGAGGATAAATCCCCCCAATCAGCAGCGGTTCTAAGCGAGCAATACCGGTATTAGATGGTTTGGTTGCTTTAATTTCTGATACTTGGCCTTGTGCAAAAGAAACCTGTAAAATTTGCTCTGGTTCAACGCTGTTGCCAAAATCGAAACCTCGGGTGTGCACGTAGACTGTATTATCTTGGACTAAGAAGTTCCCAGATTTGCTGTAATCTTGCGAGTTTTTATAACCCAGTAAGGCTAATTCTTTCTGAAAATCGCTTTGCTCAATCGACGCATTGGCATAGACCTCCAAAGGACGCGCGAAAACTTTTGCCGGAATATCCCAACGATTCCCTTCAAACTTATCTCGAATCACATTGTCGATACTAATCAAATAGATGCTAAAAGCAACAAATGCTCCAATCACCAATACAGAAAAAATGAGTGCAATTAAGCCAATACCACGTTCAAACTTCATAGATTAAGGTCTTAGCCCTGATTTATTTCGATTATGATGCGAAGCTTTTCGTTTTTTTGCAATAATAAAACTGTGAATTTACAGAATAAAAACTGCAAATTTTTACTTGAGTCAGGCTAATCAATGCTGCAAAGTAGCAAATAGCGTCGTTTGAATAAATTAGACTTAAACTGAGTAAGTCTTGAGTAAGTCTATTGATATTCTTTAAATTGCCGCTGACATGAAATAGTAAGCAACAGCATGTTAGTGTTATTATATCGCAAGAATTCTTCAGGAGCCGTGGCGTACGTGCAACTATCAGCCAAGACCTTTCGAAATATTGGACTCATTGGACGACCAGATAAATCTTCTGTCGTCGAAACTTTAAGTTTGATTCATGATCACATCATCAGCTTAGGTTTACATCCTGTTTTTGATTCCCAAACCGCAAAGTTAGTTCCTTTTACCAATATTCAAACCGTCAGCCGAGCATTGCTGGGTGAAGTGGTCGATTTGGTGATTGTTGTCGGTGGTGATGGTTCTTTATTGCATGCGGCGCGTGCATTGGTTAAATACAATACGCCTGTCATTGGGATTAATCGTGGCCGACTTGGTTTTTTAACAGACATTAAACCGACTGAAGTATTGTTTAAGCTTGATCAAGTGCTTAAAGGTGAATTTCAACTGGATCGCCGTTTTCTTTTGGAAATGGAAATTCGCAGTAAAAATGAAATCATTTATGATGCAATTGCATTAAATGATGTGGTTTTACACTCGGGTAAGTCTGTTCACATGATTGAGTTTGACCTGTATATTGATGGTCAATATGTATATCGACAGCATAGTGATGGCTTAATTGTGTCTACACCAACAGGTTCTACAGCTTATGCATTGTCGGGTGGCGGGCCTATTTTGCACCCAAGTATGGATGCCATCGCTTTAGTGCCAATGCATCCACATACCTTGTCTTCACGCCCGATTGTGGTGGGTGGACATAGTGAAATTAAAATGCAAATTTGTGAAAATCGCGTTTTACCCATGGTCAGTGCCGACGGTCAAAATAGCGTTTCACTCAATGAAGGGGATTGGTTGCACATTCGCAAACATCCTTTTAAATTAATGTTACTACATCCACCGGGCTATGATTTTTATATGGCTTGTCGTACTAAGCTCGGTTGGAACCAAGATTTTGAATCATTTCAACAACAGGATTGACCATGAATATTGAACAAATGCTTTCTGTTTTAGATGCCGATATTGTAGCGCGTTTAAAAACAGCAGTTGAGATTGGTAAATGGCCGAATGGTGTTGTACTCACGAAAGAACAACGTCAAATTTCGATGCAAGCAGTCATCGCCTGGGAAGTACAAAATTTGCCTGAAAATGAACGTTCTGGATATATCGACAAAGGCCATAAAGATGAAGGGGATGAATGTGATTCTCACGTTCCTGAACCAGAGTTTCAGCCAATTCGTTTTGTATAATCTAGCGGGCATTTAGATATGAAATAAAAAAGACACTTCGGTGTCTTTTTTATTTTCAGGATGAGCCAGCGTATTTAATTCAGTTTCAGGCGTATTTAAGATTAACTGGGTTGCGGTTCTCGGTTTTACTGAGCTCGATCAAAGCCATATTACGACTGATGTTTTATAAATATTGTTTTATAGATATGGAAGTTAAACATTATATTTTAAGTATTAAACTTCTTTCAAAAGTCATTATTCACATAACTTCCTAATTATACAATCTCATCATCTGTATTCCTCATCCTAAGCTTCTCCCAAAGGGAGAAGATTTTTACGTATCAATTGATTGCAACTTAATGCGTAATTTTTGACTTAAGAAAGAGATTGATTAACAATAATTAATTTAACTCAGCAATCAACCTAAACATAATCATGAGGCTTAACAGCGATTCTTCCACATGGTCGATGCTTTAATTTGTGCTTCTTTAAAAGATTGACAAGCATTCATGGTAAATAATGCAATTGTCATCGTTTCAACCACTGCGACTTCACCATAGTCATGATTCTGTTGGCCTTGCCAAACGGCTTTAAATAGATCTAAATTCAAATCTTCCTCAATAGGACTGCGATCCGCTGTTAATTTTGGCAATTCAAGCTCATAAAGCTCGCCTTGTTTTACGCCACAGATTAATGTTTTTGCATCGGGATTACGTTCAAATTCGCCGCCTTCACCTTTAATCACAGCACTATTTAAGTAGCCCAATTGAAATGCGGTTTGTTGGTGTGAACTGCGATATACCGGATGGAAAATCGCTTGTAAAGTCGCTTTAGCATTAAATGGATTGATTAAACGTGCCAGCGTGTGAATCGGAGAGCGTAAACCCATCACGTTTCTGAGCGCAATCAAATCGCTTAGGATAGGGGAAATAACATCCAGCGGAATATAGGCAAAATTTTTGGCTTGCAGTTGTAATGCAACATCATCTTCATTTTGACAAATTGAATAGCCTAAGTCTTCTAAAACCTGCTCGGTATATATACGGTTTAATGTATGTCCTGATGCGCCGTGCATGACGATTTTAAAACCATTTTGAGCCAGCGTAAGCGCTGCCAATATAAACCAAGGATAATGCTTACGCTTTCCAGCATAAGATGACCAATCTAAATCGACATCTAAGGGTTTGAATTTCAGTTGATCACGAGTGGCTTGAACAAAACCTGTAAGCTCATCCACTGACTCTTCTTTAACGCGAAGTAACATTAAGAAAGCGCCCAATTGCACATCGAGAACTTCATCGTTCAAAATCAAACGAAATGCTTCATATGCTTCATCATAGCTCAGTGATCTTGACCCATTTTTACCTTTACCTACGATTCGAACGTATTGTGCAAAGGGATGTTCAAGATCTTTATATAGGTTACGTTTTTGGCTCATCTTTAAATATTAACTTTCAATACATCATGCTTTCTATACTAGGACATAACCGAAGCGAATCATATCTCAAGTTTTATGCGGTTTTGTTGAATCGATATTTTTTCAATATCAGTAGACAAATTGACTCAAGTGAACGATATCTAGACTTATTTAGCCCATGACAGCAGGTTCGAAAATGATTAGCATGCAGGAGCAGAATTTTAAATAAACCGAAACAACAACAAAAACACTTTTTATCGTAGATCGACTTTCATAGCGTGAAATTTTGAAAGAGTGCGATAGTGAAGTGTTGAATCTCAACAAGGATTGAAGAATATGCTCGCTTACGATGCTGATTTAGAACTATTTCGTGATAATTTTAGACGTTTTATGAAGGATCATATTGCGCCTTATTATGATCAATGGGAGCGTGAAGGACTTTATCCAAGATCAATTTGGAATCAGTTGGGTGAGAATGGTTTTCTCTGTGTCGATGTACCAGAAGAGTATGGCGGCTATGGTGTGCCAACGCATTATTCCCTGATGTTGGTTGAAGAGTCTGCGCGTGCAGGTTTTAGCGCCATTTCTACAGGAATCTCGTGTCATTCGGAAATTGCTGCGCCTTATATTCTCAATATTGCGTCTGAAGCTCAAAAACAATATTGGTTACCTAAAATGGTATCGGGCGAAGTGGTTGGCGCGATCGGTATGACCGAGCCGGGTGCGGGTTCAGATTTGCAAGCAATGCGTACCAGTGCAATTTTGCAGGGCGATCATTACATTCTCAATGGATCAAAAACCTTTATTTCCAATGGTCAACATGCTGATCTTGTGGTTTTAGCGGTTAAAACAGATCCACAAGCACGTGCTAAAGGCGTATCACTGTTATTGGCAGATACGCATTTAGACGGTTTCAAAAAAGGCACCAATTTAGAGAAAATAGGTCTACATTCGCAAGATACCTCAGAACTTTTCTTTGATCATGTGAAAGTACCTAAAGATCAGCTCTTAGGTCAGCCGGGCCAAGGCTTTGCTTATTTAATGCAAGAATTACCGCGTGAGCGTACGGCCATTGCAGCCACTGCGATTGGAGCGATTCGAGGTTCAATTGAGATCACAGCAGAGTATGTGAAAGAGCGTCAAGCTTTTGGTCAAGCGATAGGTAGTTTTCAAAATACACGATTTGTCTTGGCTCAAGCAAAAATCGATGAGCTTGCAACTGCGGCGTTTTATGAAAGAAACGTCGAGCTGTATATGCAAGGCAAATTGGATGTTGAAACTGCAGCTGCACTCAAATGTTTTAGTACGGATATGCAGATGAAAATCGCAGATAACTTATTACAGCTTTTTGGTGGTTATGGTTATATGACTGAATATCCAATTTCTCGTTTCTTTGTCGATGCGCGTATTCAGCGTATTTATGGCGGAACCAATGAAATTATGAAAGAGATTGTCGCTCGCGGTATTCTAGGTCGTTAATTCGTTAATTCGTGAGGTAGCAATCATTGAGTCTTGTCTGGTGGATTATACTTTTCCTGATACAGTCACTCTTTTATAAATGGTTGCTGTCTTGGGGTGGTGCACAATGGTTGGTTGGACTTAAATCTGCACTGACTTTTGGATGGATGACCTGGGACTGGAATGCGGAGCAAATTCGACTTTATGCACTTTTACTCTGGATTATTTCATCTATTTGGTTTGTGGTAGGTGTGTTTCAGCCCAGTTTAAGATTGTAAGAATACGCACGTAAATGAGCAACTTTCAAAGATTTGGCGCTTTATGAAGATGATTCATAACGCGCTATTTTTGTATCGCCGGTATTTGAACCAGTATTTTAACGGTGATTAGTGATATTGATCAAATTGATGAATAAATCAACTGTATATTTTTAAAACTGATTGGAGCAAAGTTCGGTTGCTTAACATTTCAAAGCTGACTATTGTTATACTGTTTAAATAACCGATCTGTAAGGCGACATAACAATGATCAACGATGATCAAAACACTACGAATTCTTTAGACTTAGTCCAAATCCGCGAAGATATCGACTCGGTAGATCAACAAATACAACAATTGATCAATCGTCGAGCTAGACTGGCAGAAGCAGTTGCAAAAGCCAAGTTTGCCTCTGAAGAAAATCCAATGTTTTATCGTCCTGAACGTGAAGCGCAAGTCTTACGTAATGTTATGGAGCGCAATGAAGGGCCATTGTCAGATACAACCATGGCGCGTTTATTTCGTGAAATCATGTCAGCATGTTTGGCACTAGAAGCACCACAAAGTATTGCTTTTTTAGGACCAGTCGGCACATATACCCATTCAGCGGTACTCAAACATTTTGGGCAAGATGCTGTCATTCGTCCAATGCCAACGATCGATGAAGTGTTCCGTGAAGTTGAAGCGGGCAGTGCAAATTATGGACTTGTGCCAGTCGAAAACTCGTCTGAAGGTGTTGTTAATCACACTTTAGATTGCTTTAAATCATCGCATTTAAATGTGATTGGTGAAGTCGAATTGCGTATTCATCATCAATTTCTTATCTCTGCGAATACACGTAAAGACAGTATTAAACAGATTTATGCACATCAACAAACATTGGCTCAATGTCGTGGTTGGTTAGATGTACATTATCCTGGGGTTGAACGTGTTGCATTAAGTTCAAATGCAGAAGCTGCGCGCCGTATTCGTAATGAATGGCATTCGGCAGCCATTGCCTCAGATATTGCGGCAAATTTATATGATCTAGAAATATTATCCAGCAATATTGAAGATAATCCTGAGAACACAACGCGTTTCTTGGTGATTGGCCGTGAAAAAGTACCTCAAAGTGGTAATGATAAAACCTCACTTTTGGTTTCAGCGCATGATCGTGCAGGGGCTTTACTTGAAATTTTAGCACCCTTTGCAAAACACAATATCAGCTTAACCAGTATTGAAACACGTCCAGCTTTACCTGAAAAATGGGCTTATGTATTCTTCATTGATCTTGAAGGTCATGTTGATCAAGACAACGTCAAAGCGGCAATCGCTGAAATACATCCACTGGTTAAAGAAGTTCGTGTACTGGGTTCATACCCAATCGCTGTTCTTTAAGTTGAGTTGAATATTTAGATTATGACTCAACCTTTATTTAAAAAAGTTGCTTTTATCGGACTAGGTTTGATTGGTTCAAGCCTAGCCCGAGTAATTGTCGCTCAGCATCTTGCTGAAAATGTAGTGGCTTCAACTCGTTCGCAAAAAACGCTAGATGATGCCAAGTTGCTTGGCTTAATTTCCGAAGGCTATACAAATCCGATAGAAGCAGTTAAAAATGCAGACTTGGTGATTTTGGCCTTGCCTGTTCGTGCAACGCAAAAAACATTGGAAATTATTCGACCGTATCTAACGGCGAATGTGATTTTGACGGATGTCGGCAGTACAAAAGGCAATGTCGTAGATGCTGCAAAGGCTGTATTTGGTGAACAATTGCCAATTGGCTTTGTACCGGGGCATCCGATTGCTGGCGCAGAGCACACGGGCGTTCACGCAGGTAAAGTGGATTTATTTGTCAATCATAAAGTGATTTTGACACCGTTACCAACATCGGCAGTGTGGGCAGTCGAAAAATTGACGCGATTTTGGCAAGCTGCGAAAGCAGAAGTCATTTGTATGGATGTGGAAAAGCATGATGAAGTGTTAGCCCATACCAGTCATTTACCGCATTTAATGGCATTTAATTTGGTTGAGCAACTGGCAAGTCGTGAAGATAATCTTGATATTTTCAGATATGCAGCAGGTGGTTTTAGAGATTTTTCTAGAATTGCAGCGAGCGATCCACAAATGTGGCACGACATCTTTTTTGCCAATAAAAAAGCCATTTTAAATGCAGTAGATGGTTTTGAAAGCCAACTGTCAACGATTCGTAAATTAATTGAAGAAGAAGATTCTCAAGCACTGATGGGATTGCTCGGACATGCGCAAGCGGCACGACAACACTTCAATCATATGCTTGCTAAGAAACCCTTGATGGAGAAAAAGAGCATGACACAACAGTTTACTATTTTGCCCGGGGCTAAATCATTCCAAGGTAAGTTTAGCGTACCAGGTGATAAGTCAGTGTCTCATCGCTCGATCATGTTTGGAGCGATTGCTGAAGGGACGACGCATGTCACTGGTTTCTTAGAAGGTGAGGATGCACTGGCAACACTTCAAGCATTCCGTGAAATGGGTGTGAATATTGAAGGACCGAAGAATGGTGAAGTCACCATTCATGGTGTCGGCATGCAGGGCTTAAAAGCGCCATCAGGTGAATTGTATATGGGGAACTCTGGGACCTCTATGCGTTTACTGGCGGGTATGTTGTCTGCGCAAAAGTTTGATTCTGTGATGACGGGCGATGCGTCGTTGTCTAAACGTCCTATGGAGCGTATTGCTAAGCCATTACGCGAAATGGGAGCACAGATTCAAACCACAGGCGAGCGTGGCACGCCACCGATTTCAATTTCAGGTAATCAAAATCTTCAAGGTATTCATTACGATTTACCTATGGCCTCTGCACAAGTTAAATCAGGTATTTTACTGGCAGGACTGTGGGCTGAAGGTGAAACCTCAATTACAGAGCCTGAACCTACGCGTGACCACTCAGAACGTATGCTGCGTGCATTTGGTTATGAGGTAAAAACGACAGGAAATCGTATTTCATTGCAAGGTGGTGGAAAGTTAGTGGGAACGGATATTCACGTGCCTTCTGATATTTCATCTGCTGCATTTTTCATGGTCGGTGCTGCGATTACCGAAGGATCAGATGTTACGCTAGAAGCCGTTGGTATTAATCCAACGCGTACTGGTGTGATTGAAATTTTAAAGCAAATGGGTGCAGACATCCGCGTTGAAAATGAACGCGTCGCTGGCGGTGAGCCGATTGCGGATATTCGTATCCGTGGTACACGCACACTCAAAGGCATTCATATGCCTGAAGATCAAGTGCCACTGGCTATTGATGAATTTCCATCGTTATTCATTGCTGCTGCGTGTGCAGAAGGCCGTACCATTTTAACAGGTGCTGCTGAGCTTCGCGTGAAAGAGTCTGATCGTATTCAGGTGATGGCAGATGGCTTAATTACCATGGGTATTGACTGTACGCCAACAGAAGACGGCATCATTATTGAAGGTAAAGGTAAATCTGGTGATTGGTCTGCCATCTTTAATGGCGGTGAAATCGAATCGCACCATGACCATCGTATTGCCATGAGTTTTTCGATGGCTGGATTACGAACTTCTGGTGAAATCAAAATTATTGGCACAGAAACGGTTGCAACCAGTTTCCCAACATTTACTGAGTTAACAAATCAAGCAGGCTTGAGCATTCAAGTGTCTGAGTAGTTCGTCACTTTTTGTATCATTGGTCTAAAACAGCCAAGCTTTTGCTTGGCTGTTTTGTGTTTATTGCTTATTCTAAATCTATATAAATAAAATGCCTATGGATGAAGACATGAGAAAACTACAATTTTTAGCAGACTGTCAAAAGCATTCACACGCGAAAGAAAAAGAATCTTGCCATGTGACACAATCATACGTCACGCATTTACTTTCGAATCAATTACAAGCCTATGGCTTTAATACGAAAGAAGATGAACAACAAAAAATTGCGGTAAGTGTAGAAGATCATCCTGTTTCAATTGGCGTAAATTGTAGTGTGAAAGATCAGAATGGTTTACTGGTGTGTGAAATTAGCGCATACGCTGATGAAGAAGAAGATTGGTTTAGTCGTATTGAAACCCAAAGTGTTATCAAACAGCTTTCACAAGCAGTCGAGCATACTCTAAAAAAAGATGATTCATTTAGTGACTTTGAATGGAAGTAGGTCGTTTTAGAACTTTAATAGCGCTTTTTATCGGGAAAAATAAGAAATGTATTTGCCTTCTCATTTTGAGGAAAACAGACCAGAAGTACTCATTCAATATATTGAGAAAACTGCATTCGGATCTTTGATGACTAATGTTGATGGCGAGATAGAGGCCAATCATTTGCCTTTTTTGTATGACAGCAATGAACATATGATGCTGGCACACATCTCCAAAGAAAATCCTTTGTATACGCTTTTAAAACAACCTCGAGACGTTTTGATTGTTTTTCATGTCGATCACGCTTATGTGTCTCCCAATTGGTATGCTGGCAAATTAGAGCATCATAAAACGGTGCCTACGTGGAATTATGTTGTGATCCATGTCAAAGGCGTTGCGCATATTATTGAAGATCAAAGAAAACTCAGAGGTATTTTGGCTAAATTAACACGTCAACATGAATCCAATCAGCCTGTACCTTGGAAAATGACAGATGCGCCTGCTGATTTTATTGCAGAGGAAATGAGCCAAATTGTGGGTATTCAAATAGAAATAAAGCACATGGTGGGTAAGTTTAAATTGAGTCAAAATAGATCATCTCAAGATGCAAAGAATGTCGCAGAGGCTTTTTTGAGTCAAGGGCGAACAGAGCTGAATGCTTTAATGCAGAGTCAAATTAACACTGATGCTCAATCAAATTAACAATAGAGATCGATAAATCAAAAAGACCACCTGAAGGTGGTCTAAAATCCAAAACTATAAGGATCTAAAACTTTAAGAATCAAAAAATTTAAGAATCTGAAAACTATGCGATCAAGAAACGAGCAATTGCAATTCTAAGTTGCTTTAAATAACCGGTAAAGAAATGATTGGCACCAGGGAGTACCGTCAAAATATGACGTTGTGGTTTAGCCCAAGTAATCAAATCTGAAAGAAGCGTTATTTCATCTGCTTCCCCGTGAATGAATAAGATATCACCCTTAATCGCTGGCGTAACATAATGACGTAAGCCTGCGACTGTAGCAGTCGGTAAACCGCACAAAATGACTTGTTCAGGTTGAATTTCATCAGGTAGAGCATGATAAGCTTTTGCCATCACATGTGCGCCGAAACTAAAGCCACCAACATAAAACGGCAAGCTAAGATGCTGTAAACGAACATGTTTAATGACAGTTAGAATATCTTCAGTTTCACCAAAGCCTTCATCATGAACACCTTCACTCTGACCAGAACCTCGGAAACTCGGACGGTAGACTATATATCCACGTTCAAGGAACATTTGCGCTAAAAGTGTTGGGACTTTGTGTTGGGGAGTTCCACCTTGAAGTGGATGAGGGTGACAAACGACCGCAAATCCTTTTACATCGCCCTGAGGATAATCAACATAAACCTCAATTTTGCCAACAGGACCTTGAATGAACATGTGTTCAGACATAAATATACCGATTAACTAGCAGGGGAGTTGAATATTTTACAGTCAATCATACAAAAAAAACACAATTGGAAATAAAATAAGTCTACTGTTATAGTTTGATTAATTATTTTTTGATCAGTTTTCTATGCTTGCCTTAATTTCCCCTGCTAAGACTTTAGATTATGAGTCGGCACTTCCAACCGATTTACACACTTTACCAAGACTTTTAGACCACTCTCAACAGCTTATAGACATAAGTCGTAGCTTATCAGCTTCAGAAATAGCCAAATTGATGAAAGTCAGTGAAAAAATTGCTGTTTTGAATGCTGAACGCTTTCGTGATTGGCAACAGGAATTTGATTTTAGTAATGCGCGTCAGGCTATCTTTGCCTTTAAAGGTGATGTGTATACTGGTTTAGATGCTTATCATTTAAGCGATCAAAATCTTGAGTTTTCACAACAACACTTGCGTATGCTCTCTGGGTTATATGGCCTTTTAAGACCGTTAGACTTAATGATGCCTTATCGTTTAGAAATGGGCATCAAGCTTGCTAACGCTCGCGGTCAGAACTTATATGCATTTTGGGGAGAGATCATCACGGATCTCATCAATACAGATCTCGAAAATGTAGAATCAGAACTCTTGGTCAATCTTGCTTCTGATGAATATTATAAGTCGGTTAAAGAAAGCAAAATTAAGGCCGAGATTATTAAGCCTGTTTTTCTTGATCAGAAAAATGGTCAATATAAAGTGATCAGCTTCTATGCTAAAAAAGCGCGTGGATTGATGGCGCGCTATATTATCGAGAATCAAATCTCGGAAGCTGAAGCGTTAAAGTCATTTGATAGCGATGGTTATTATTTTGATGCTGACAGCTCATTAAAAGGTGAGTTAGTCTTTAAACGTGATGAGCAGGTTGCATAAGCGCGTTTGAGCAGAGGAGTGTGCCCAATGCTGTTGAGTGAGCAGTATCAGCAAGACTTTTGTCAGTATTGGGAACGCTCGGCATTACAATCGTTATGGTCTAAAGCACATCATGATGCCATTTATACCTTGTTGAACGATGCTTATTCCGAATCACAGCGTTATTATCATCAGCAGCAACACATCGTGGAGTGTTTGCAGCTCTATCATCAGATTAAGCATCTCTTGAATGATTCTTTAGCTGTAGAAATTGCGATTTGGTTTCATGATGTTGTTTATGACCCTAAAGCGAAAGACAACGAGTTGCTAAGTGCGGAGTTGATGAAGCAATATTGTCAGGATTTTTTATCTGAAGCTCAATTGGAAAAGGTTTATCACTGGATTATTGCGACACAAAAGCATCTGCCATCTGACGACACAGATCTTAATACGTTATTAGACATTGATCTGGCAATTTTAGGAAGCCAATCTGATCGATTTGCTGAATATGAAAAACAAATCAAATTGGAATATGCATGGGTAAATGCAGCAACGTATTTAAATAAAAGATCAGAGGTTTTGAGTGATTTTTATCAAATGCAGCCGATTTATCAAACTTTTTATATTCAAGAAAAATTTGAACAAAGAGCAAAAGCCAATTTACAAAGCTTTGTTGAATTAAATGAGATTTGGGCAATTCAAACTTTATATAAGTTTAATGCTTTAAGATTGAAAAATGATCAAAAATTTCGCAAACAAAAACGATATTTTTGGGATACTTTTAAATATCTTTTTGGTGAATTGCTCATTTTTTTCTTGATCAGTGTTCTTATCGGTACTGTAGTTGGTCTAAGTATATTGGTAGGGCTGGGTGCATTTTTCTTGCTATTGCCATTTGGAGCGTTAATTTATTATTACTTTCTTAAAAAGAAACCCAAAAAAATTAAAATAAGAAATGATAAAAATTGGCTTCTTCAAGCACCACAAATTCAGCATTACTTATTTCAGCTAGAAAATGATTGTGAGCAGTTAAGAGCCCCTTTACTAATCTATTGCATGTATATGACCGAATATTTGTCGTTGGATATGTTAGAGGATGTATCAATACGCTTATCTGAATACATTTTTCCGCAAGCTTTTGATTTGGAAAGCGTCAGCTCAGATACCAGAGAATTGATTCGAGCTGCGAAAAGCGAATATTCATTTAGTTTGAATAAAGTCGCAGAAGTTTGTTATTTGTTAATCATGACTCAGCGTCTTAATAAAATGATGGTCGAAGAAATGATACAAAAGTTATTTCAAACATTTGCACTCTATGAGCAAGATTTTATTAAACGTGAAGATCATCATTTACGAAAACTCTTGGCTCAAAAAAATATGATTAATTAATACTTAAGATATTAAGGTATGTCCTCATATTTATTAATTAATCTTGAAACAACGGCAAAAAATAATTTAGAGATAGCCATTACACAACTTAAGCCCTGATGAGTTTTGAAGAGGCGAAAAAATTAAATTTGATAAGCTAATCTCGATTAACTTATCAATCCGTATTTGCATTTGCGTATACTATTTAAATTATGGATCTATCTTTAGACACAAGCCTTAATGCTGAACATCTATAGCCACAATGATGTAATACTGATTCTGTGGCTTTTGTTTCATATCCACTTTTTCAGTGACTTCAATACGGTATTGGCCTGTTTTTGGAAGTTTAAGCTCGGAAGTTCCTTGTGCATTATTTTTTAATTCAACGGCTTGATCTTCTGTTTGACCTTCAGCTAAAAATTTTACTTGTGCATTTTTAAGCGGTTTTCCTGATTTTGAAACATTTAACTGAACAGCTTGATTAACTTTGATTTGATTGGGATGCACAGAAAAACTGACTTGAATTGGTGCATCATTTTTTGCATTTAATGTCGATACTTTATTCTTTGTGACATAACTTTCAAGTGTCCACTCACGTTGAATTTCTTGAAAACTTGGAGGCTGGTTCTTAGGGAAATCATCTGCAATTACGTAGTCACGTTTTGCTAGCTCACCAGCATCCTGAGCGCTGACTTCGTAAAACGGTTTCCATAATTTGTTATGCAATGCATATTTAATTGGATAGTTTACTTTTGATGAAATTTTGTAGGTACCATCCGTCGGTAGCAAGAGATCAAATACAGTGACTGATTTTAAGGCGTTGTCAGCTTTAATGGTTGAGCTTTTCTGCGAGGGATCAACAACAGTAAAGCTGGCATCTTTAAGTGCATATTCGCTGTCAAAAGCATGTTCTGCATAACCCGACAAGACTGGAATTTGAGTATTTGAGGTGACATAGCTGAGTGGTGCAACAAATGGATCGTGTGCATAGCTCAACGTAGAGAATAGGCTCGCCAATAAGATAATTTTTTTCATCGATTCTAGATCACTTTTAATGAATGTGAGTTGTTAATGTAAATAAGATTCATTATCAGTATAAACAAAGAAATCGATTATGCAATTATCTTATTGGCTCAGAATTTAAACATTGAAAACAGCATGTTTCTATACAGATTTAAATGCCTCAATTGCCCGAACTCGACTTTGCTTTAAATCCACAATAGGTCTTGGATAATCGAGCTTCATCTGCGAGTTTTTGGCATAAGGGTCATGAATGGTCTTTGCGTCTAAATGTGCCAATTCAGGGACCCAGCGGCGAATATAATCACCTTCGGCGTCAAATTTTTGTGACTGACTGACGGGATTAAAAATTCGGAAATAGGGAACAGAATCAGTTCCTGTTGAAGCACACCATTGCCACCCCCCATTATTGGCAGCTAAATCACCATCAATTAAATGTTGCATAAACCATTGTTCGCCCTTACGCCAATCAATAAGTAAGTTCTTGCTTAAAAACATCGCGACGATCATACGAACTCGGTTATGCATCCAACCTGTGGCCAGCATTTGTCGTATACCCGCGTCTACAATGGGAATACCTGTTTGACCTTGCTGCCAAGCTTGAAGGTCTTCAGGCGCATTTCGCCAGACAATGTTTTGTGTATTGGATTTAAACGGTAGATGTTTAGAAACACGAGGGAAGTCGAATAAGATATGTTGATAGAATTCACGCCATATCAATTCATCTACCAAGTTTGTTGTCCTTCGTGATCGATAAAAAAATGCCCATGGTGTTCACGGAACAATGCTTGAACACACTGTCGAATGGAGAGGATTCCAATATTCAAATAAGTAGAAAGCTGGCTGGTGCCATTCACATCTGGAAAGTCCCGTTGTGTTTTATAGTAACGAACATGATCATCTAAAAACTGATCTAAAATATTCCAAGCACTGTCTTCTCCAACAGGCCAAAGTTGTTCACGCTCTATAAAATCAGGATAAAAGTCATGAATGGTCGGTAGTATTTCTGCATCCAATAAATCACTATTTAAATCCTTAACCTTAATTTCAGATTGAGTACTTGGAGCTGGATAACAAGGTGCTAAGGCGATACTAAGTTTTTCATACAGATTCTTTTTAAATGCACCAAAAACTTGATAGGGCAGATCAGATTTATTACGAATACTGCCGACAGGAAATAAAGTTCGGTCGTGGTACAGTTCAAAGCGTGTTGACTGTGCTTCTAAGATATTTTGTACTTTCACATCACGATTGAGTTCGTTGACCCCGACTTCAATATTACTATGCACATTTACGATTTTGAGTTTGGAACACAGATCTTGAATATAGGTGGGAATGTCCTTCCAAAGATCAAGCGTATGTATAATTAAAGGAATGTTGAGGGCATTTAGATCGCTTTGTAGTTGCTTGAGTTGACGAAGATAAAAATCGATTTTAATCGCTGCATCATGATGTAATTGCCACTGTTTTGGGCTCAAAATGACCAAAGCAATACATGGACCTGCTTGGGTGGCATGCCAAAGCGCAGTATGGTCATGAATACGTAAATCTTGTCTAAACCAAATCAGCTGCATAATGAATATAAAGAAGTGAAAATATTGCTTAATTATATAAAATCAAATGAGTTTTTAGGTAGGATTCATGTAATGATCAATTCAAAATTTACCATGATTTAATAATCGACGAGCACAAAAAAAGGCAAAGTAAAATACTTTGCCTTTTCTTTAGATCGAATCGATCTTAGTGGTGATGACCACCTGCACCATGAACATGGCCGTGATCTAACTCTTCTTGAGAAGCTTCACGGATTTCGACGATTTCAACATCAAAAGTAAGATCTTGACCCGCCAATGGGAAGTTAGCATCAACAATGATATTTTCGCCGTCAACTGATTTAACAGTTACGATTTGAACGCCATCATCAGTTTGTGCTTGGAATTGCATGCCAGCTTCGATGTTTTCAACGCCTTGGAACATTTGCGCTGGAACTTCTTGAACTAGATCAGGGTTATATTCGCCATAACCTTCAGCAGCAGGTACATTTACTGTCAATTTTTCGCCAACAGTTTTACCTTCTAAAGCTTTTTCCAAACCTGGGATGATGTTTCCAGCACCGTGCAAATATGCAAGTGGTTCACCTTGAGATTGGTCGAGAGTTTCACCCTCTGCGTTAGTCAACGTGTAGTTAAATAAAACCACAAGGTTATTTGCAATAACTGTCATGTTAATGATCCATTCAAATATTTTAAGGGTACATCATAAAGTGAAATATCATTTTTGTAGACTAAAATTACCAAAAAAATGCATTTGAACCACTTTATGGCTGTTTTTTTATACATTGGGGTGGGTTTTGGAATTTTAATGCAATTTGATTTTGGGTGCAATTTTTCGTGTGACAAAATCTTTAGCAGTTAATAATCCAGCATGCGTGTAACCGTAAATGGTCGCTTGGTGTAATCGATACAGAGAGACATACATCGACTTTGCAACAAAACCTTGGACGTTGACTTGACCGAATAACTCACCCACTGCTTTATTCTCACTAAGTGAAACCAAAGAGCCTTTATCTGAGAAATTGAACATAGGCTGTGATTTACCAGCAATTCGAGCTTTCATAGCATCTACTAAGAATGCTGCTTGTTGGCTAGCCACTTGCGCACGCGGTCCTAAAGCTGCTTCACGCGCATCTAAGATACAATGTGCACAATCTCCAAATGCGAAGATATTAGGATCAGATTTAGTTTGTAATGTGGCATAAACATCTAAGCGACCCATACGGTCTTTTTCAAAACCTTCTAAATCTTGAATCACTTTCGGCGTTTTGATACCTGCCGCCCATACTTTAAGTTCAGCTGGAATATGCGTACCATCATTAAAGTAAATATTTTCTGCATCGACTTTTTCAACACGCTTAGACGTAGCGATATCAACATTCATCTTCAAAAGTTGTTTTTTACTGTGCGAAGACATCATTTCAGACAGGGCTGGTAAAATACGATCTGCACCTTCAACCAGGGTAATCTTAACTTTTTCAGGATTAATTTTATTTAATCCATATTTGTAGAAATTCTTTTTCGCTTGCACCAACTCTGCTGCCAATTCAACGCCAGTAGCACCTGCGCCAATAATACCAATGTGTAGCTCTCGATCAGTATCACGATTTTGTGCGTCTAAATATAAGTTCAGTAAATCTTGCTGAAATACGGTGGCTTGATGTGGATTGTCTAGGAAATGACAGTATTCATTAACTCCAGCAGTATTGAAGTCATTTGATACAGAACCGACTGCTAAAATGAGCGTGTCGTAGCTTAGCTCAAACTGTTCAGGCGAAGCTGCCAATTTTGAGCCAATGGTCTTTTTTAAATGAATACTCTTGGTTTGATTTTTAACCTGTTCTAAACGCCCCGCAATAAACTCATAATGATGCTTAGCTGCATGGGCAAAATAGTTGGTTTCTTCATCATTTGGATTCATGGTTCCAGCTGCAATTTCATGTAACAGTGGTTTCCAAATGTGTGTTAGTTTTTGATCAATTAAAGTGATTTTGGCTTTTTTTGATTTACCTAATGTGTCACCTAATTGAGTCGCAAGTTCTAAACCACCTGCGCCACCACCAACAATAACGATATGATGAAGATTCGTCATATTTTTTAACCTTTTGTTATTCTGAGATCAGAAGAGATGGCAGTAATATGCCATCTCTTTGAATTTTTTTGATCATTTTTGTTGTACAAGTTACAGATTTACAATAAAAATTTGCTTAACCCAAAGGGTAGGTTTTGGCTTGCTTTGTAGCGTCAGATCCAAAAGAAAAGATCTGCTGTAACCAAGCAATGAAGCGCTGGAAAACATTGGCCTGTTCGATCTTCACTTCATCTTCAATGAAGAAGGTTTGAATCAATTGATTGTTTTGATAAACCTGAACTTTTGCCAATTGCATCATTTGCGCCAAAGGAGCCGTTAATGCCTGAGTGCTTAACTCAACGTTGAAATGGGTTTGCGTTTTTTGCAAAGGCTCAACTACGCGTAATGTGCCTAATTCATCTGTTTCAACTAAACGATGAGTTTGATTGTCAAAATTATTCATATTGATGACTGCCTTCGAATCATATAAAGATGTCGTCATGATTTTCGGCTGTTTCGCTTCAACTCTAAACAGTTTCAATTTTGATTGAATAACAGGTAATTCAGCGATTAATTGTTTATCTTTAATGGCAATTTCATTGCGCGTATAGCTATAAGCAAGATTCATCAGCTTATGTGCGATTTCTGCACGTTTGAGACCGCTTTTTGCACCGAGTACAACGACAACTAGACGTCGATTCGGCATATCTAACATCAGGGAAGGACGATTCGCAGTGACTGCGATATTGTAACCAGCAGCTTTGGTGAAGCCAGTTTTCAAACCATCTACAGAAGGATCTTGTTTGAGTAGAATATTGGTTGCACGATGATAATGTAAATTATAAGTAAAACTCTGCTGTTTTGAATAATACAAATAATCTGGTGTTTCGGTAGTGACTGCTTGTCCAAGCAATGCCAAATCATATGCAGTCGAAAAATGATCATCCATCGTGATACCCGCTGGATTGGAGAAATGGGTATCAGACATGCCTAAAGCTCGTGCTTCTTGATTCATGCGCTGTACAAACTGAGGAACAGAACCTGAAATTCGTTCAGCTAAACTAACGGCTGCATCATTGGCAGACATTACGACTAAGCCAGCAAGGAGTTGATCAATGCTGATGCGCTCGGTCGTTTTTAAGTACATTTGAGACTCATCCCATTGCACCATATTGACGACAGGCGTCGCCGTTAAAATTTCATTTTTATCCAGTTTACCTGCCTTAATTTCTTTGAGGGCAATATAAGCGACCATCATTTTGGTCAGTGAAGCTGGAGAACGTTTAACATGACTATTATGTTCAGCAATGACTTGACCTGTTTGTGGGTCTAAAACACTCCAAGCTTCGGATTCAATACTGAGTGGGTCGATATCCAGTAATGCGGCATTCACCCACGTTGAACAAAATAAAACAAGGTATACAATAAGAGCAGTAGTGATTTTCAACGGGTTTACCTTTACGAGCCAATCCAATGGCAGAGATATTTTAAGCACTGCGAATGCTAAGCTTTTTTTTTTCTCCTCGCTAGTCAGTTTTGTAGACAATTAAGACGATTCACTCCTCTCTTGTTAAAAAAATGCTAATCTAATTACAAATTAGCTCTTTAGTATTTTAAACACTTATTATGTTGCATTATCAGATCGAATTTGACGACTACCGTCAGCATCTTATTCACGTGACTTTGCGCTTTGTTGCACAGCCGACACAAATCCTTTCTTTACCTACTTGGATTCCTGGAAGTTATCTGATTCGTGAGTTTTCAAAGCACATTGAATCTGTGCGAGCTTATGATGAAGATGGCCGTCTTTTACAAATTCAGAAGACAGACAAGAACAAGTGGAGTCTGTTTAATACTGATTTTGAATTAATCACTGTTGAATACGATGTCTATGCTTATGACTTATCTGTGCGCGGCGCATATGTTGATCAGCATCGTTTATATGTCAATCCTGCATGCGCATGTTTAGGTTTAGAAGGTCAGGAAAATAGTCCAGTTGAAGTTGAAGTTTTTCTACCGAAAGAGTTAAAGCATTTTCAAATTGCAACCGGTATGCCAGCGAAATCATTGGTGAAAGGTCGTTATACACTTAAAGCAAAAAATTATGCAGATTTGATTGATTCACCATTTGAATTGGCAGATCAAACTCGATTTAGTTTTGAAGCGCAGGGGATTGCGCATGAGTTTGTTGTTTCAGGCAAACATTCAATGAATATCGAGCGCATGCATCAAGACATCGAAAAAATTTGCAACACAGAAATTGCAATGTTTGGTTCTGCGCCGTTTGAAAACTATACTTTTATGACTATGGCGACAGGCAATAGTTATGGTGGTTTAGAACATCCAAATAGCACCAGTTTAATTACACCAAGAGATGACCTTCCTCAAGCCAATGAGCCTGAACAACCCTCAAAAGATTATCAACGTTTCTTGGGGCTGTGTAGTCATGAATATTTTCATTCTTGGTTGGTGAAATTCATTCGCCCAGAAAATTTTGTAAACTATGACTTAAACAAAGAAGGTTACACCTCTTTGCTTTGGATTTTTGAAGGTTTTACATCTTATTATGACGATTTGATTTTATTACGTAGTGGTGTAATTAATCAGGCGGCTTATATTGAATTGTTGAAAGCTCAAATTGATCGTTATTTGCAAAATCCAGGACGTGCGATACAAACTGTTGCAGAATCTAGTTTTGATACGTGGATAAAGTTTTATCGTCAAGATGAAAACTCGAATAATGCGGGCACTAGCTATTACAACAAAGGTTGTTTGGTTGCACTGTGTCTAGATTTAGGCTTGCGTTTACGCGGTTCAAGTTTAGATGCACTCATGCGTAAATTGTATGAAAATGCGCAAAATGGCGTGCAGGTAAATGAGCATACAGTCTTTGAACTCTGTAAAGCACTTACAGGTGATGATTGGTCTGAACAAATTAATCATTTGATTAATACCACTGATGAGTTGCCATTGGAGCAATTACTTCCAGAGTTTGGTCTGAGTTATATCCTGAAAAATGATAAATCTTTGCCATTTGGTTTAAAACTTGTGGATAAACCTGAAGGTGTGTTGATTCAGTCAGCACGTCGTGACGGTGCAGCAGTGAAAGCAGGACTTTCTGCACATGACGTGATTATTGCCATTGATGGTTTGAAGGCGACGTCAAAGTTGTTAGATAAATATGCCAAGTTAGAAGGTGTATATACAATTTATGCGTTCCGCCGTGATGAGTTGATGCAGTTTGAAGTGAAGTCTTCAGCGTCTGATTTAACAGAAGTTGAGTTAAAAGTTGAAGATCAAGTTAAAGCTGAGAAATGGCTGAAAGCTTAATTTGAAATTAAATTTCATTAAAACCCCATGCTATGGCATGGGGTTTTTTTGTATTAAACTAATTATTGTGATTGAGTAACTAAGACTCTTGCAAAATTATATTTTTACATCGTTTCTAAATAAAATAAGATTTTATGGTTTTTCGATACAAATATTTTTCGAAGACAATAATTTGAATAACCTGAGTTCTAATGGTCTAAGTTGAAAATATGATTAAATTAATTCTTTGGATCAGAGCGTCAGTATTTTTTAATAGACTTCTTTCGTAAGTTATTATCCACACAACATTATCGTTAGTTTCCCTCTATCTAACTTTCTTCCAAAGGAGAATGAATTTTTAAAGATCAATTTGTTGCCACTCAATAATCATTTTTGATTGGTGAGAGCGTTTAATATGATGAAAGAGCTTTTTGATGTAAAAATCAGTGATGAATTAAAGCGGACGAATGATAGTAAATAATTGAAAATTTTTAGATTTATATGGTGTTTTAAAATAATATTTCATATATCCAACAAAATAACGTTGTTCAATTGGCTGATGATTCTATTGATAATTAAAGGCATTTAAAGTACTTAAAATCAATAAAAGCCCACTTTTATGAGCTTTTATTGATTTAGCAGAAGATAAGTTTGCAGGATAGGAATTTGAGAAACTTAAATCTTAGTTACCACGGTAAGTTGAATAACCATAAGAACTTAACAACAATGGCACATGATAATGATCCAAAGTACCATCTATGGTAAATACCACAGGAATTTCTGGGAAGAAAGTACGCTTATTATTGTCTTTAGACCATTCACCTGTTTTAAAAGTGACTTTATAAACGCCTTTTTTCAAAGTCGAATCTTTTGGATAAAGTTCAGAAATACGACCTTGCTCATTGGTGATACCTTCATTCAATTTAACCCATTTGTCACCTTGTTGCGCTTCAAGAACAACGGCAACTTTAGATGAAGGCAAACCTGTTTCAATATTTAATACATGGACACTTAAAGGGTTTTGAGCCAAAGCTAAACCAGAGAACAGTAATGCACTTGTTGCTAGAATTAATTTTTTCATCATCTTTTCCTTCTCGTTCATTTTGAAATAAAATTAAAGTGTTTTTAAAACTTTTTGAATGCCATCTTGTGCACAGCGGTCATCTTGAACCGAACCACCAGCACCTGCGACACCAACGGCACCGAGCAACTGATTTTTATACATAACTGGAACGCCACCACCGAGTAATAACAACTCAGGTAAGCTATTTAAATTATGTGAATCTGGGTCTTTTTGCGCATTACGCATAAAGTTTAAACTTGACGTTTTAGTTGAATACGCTGTAAAAGCTTTACGCTCTGCTGCAATCAGGTTATGAATACCGATGCTTTCATGACGTTGACTGCTGATGACATTGCCACCTTGATCAAGTACGATGACAGCAGCGGGTTTAGCCTGAGTCGTACAGGTTTGCATAACCTGATTCACAAGTTGATTCGCCAGTTTTAAATCCATTGTATAACTTTGACTGGGTGCTGCTTGAGCAAACGTATTTAAACTCAGTAAGCTGAGTCCACTTAATACGGTACTGAGTGCGGTAATTGAAAGCTTCATAATTATAAAACGCTGTTTTTGATAGTAAACAGCATAATCTCAATTAGAAATA
>JAHLFF010000254.1 GCA_018883945.1 Candidatus Acinetobacter avistercoris | reverse complement strand
AATTAATAAAACCCGCGTAATGCGGGTTTTATTGTATTGGAACATCAAAAAACAACTAAATTAAAAAAAGTCAGAATACATTCATCCTAAAACTAAAGATGAATTTTATGACAAATGTAACGACTATTCTGGGTGATGAATCTGGCATTCAATACCAGGGCGTAAATGATGCTAGTTCGAGTACTGGAACATATCCAATTATCGGCCTTATAGTCGGTAAATTTAAACGAGGACGTTTTGATAAGCCCATGTTAATCAATAATGGAAACATTAAGGCAGCATTAGGATTTGATCCAGAAAATCCCGATTATGTCGCCGTTCAAGATGCTTTAAGTGAGGGTGTTGCCAGTGTCCAAGTGTTACGCTTGGTCGCAGGTTATAATGAGCCAGAAGAGCCTATAGAGGCATTTAAGCCCATGATTGTATCTGGTCTAAACGTATCATCTGTATCAATTTGGGCTTACAGTCCACTTGATATTGATTGGGGTGTGCAGGCTACAACAGTTTTTCCTGAGCAATCAGGCGTAAGTGAAGACACTGGAAAACTCTATTATATTTACGGGGCTAGTTATCCTTTTGATTACAATGGTTCGGGCTTACAGATTAAAATCACACACGCCGATGGCACAAGCCCTATTGACGGCATACGCTTTAACTATTTAACGAATATCGATCAATGGTATAGCGGCGGGTATAAATCCTTCGGTGCTGAAGGTTCGGGATTGGGTATGCATCTTGCTAAAGTGCCTGATGTAATCCCGCCAAACACAACAAATCTTGACGGAATGTTCATGGGGGCTGTCTACATCAACGATATCAATATTTCTAAATGGGATTATAGCGAAGTAGTAAAAATGAATATGATGCTGTACGGCGCTCAAGCATTCACACACGATATGAGTAAAATATGTGTGCCGAAAGTTTTACCAGGGCAGGCCGATATGTTCGCATGGGGTACTGAATTACAGCCTGAAAAATTACCAAAATGGGGAACGTGTCCCATTGCTTAATTTGATTTAAATAAAGCCCGCGAAATGCGGGCTTTATTAGTATTGGAATATCAAAAAAGTGGGCTTAGTTCTAAGTGAGAAACTAGCGTCAAGATTCTGTAAAGGCATAAGCCATGACTAACGTAACGACTATTCTGGGTGATGAATCTGGCATTCAATACCAGGGCGTTGAAGATGCAAGTTCAAATACTGGAACATATCCAATTATCGGCCTCATTGTTGGTAAATTTAAGCGTGGACGCTCTGATAAGCCTATGCTTGTCACTAATGCCAATATTCGCGGTCTACTTGGATATGACCCTAAAAACCCCGATTATATCGCCGTGCAAGACACTTTAAATTCTGGTGTTGCCAGTGTTCAAGTATTGCGTGTGATTGATGATGTTGTAGACCCAGTAGACCCAGTAGACCCAGTAGACCCAGTAGATCCAGTAGATCCAGTAGATCCAGTAGATCCAGTAGATCCAGTAGATCCAGTAGATCCATTTCGAATTAAATTGAGAAATTATTACGGGATAAGTTCATACGAGCCGTTTACTGTAACATCGCCGACTCTGGGGGATGTGCCAGTTCTAAGCGCAACCCAAGGCGATGTAACTCAATATAGTACTGGTGACATAGATGGGAAAGGCGAAGCTGAGTTTATTTTAGATATTAAGGCTGCTAATCCTACTGATCCAATACCATCGATGATGCTTGGCGGTGGTGTTACTGAAATTATCCAATGGTCTAGCACAGGACACAAAAAGACCTTTATTCAAGGTGTGACACTGATGGAAATCAGTGAAATTGGTTATTATATTCGCTCCGTACCTGACAGCCTTCATCCATCGATCACGGATATTTCACAGTGGTTTAAACAAACTGAAGTCTTTAATGATCCTAACATTTCTCTTTGGGATGTATCGAATGTTCGTGAAATGTTTCAATTATTTGCATTTTCTGAAGTGTTTAATCAAGACCTTGGTGACTGGAATGTTAGCAACTTGCCGCCAAGCGGATTTAATGGAATGTTTTATGGTTCATTAGGTTTTGTGAATACAAGTTTAAAACGATGGTGCGTACCACATGTTTCAATTACTCCATCTGACTTCAATACGAATGGATCTACTTTGACAAATGCAAATCTACCAATCTGGGGGACGTGCCCTAATGGTAGTGAAGAACCTGAAGAGCCAATTGAAGTGCATACAGGCGGCTTGCTCGTAAAAATTCAAACTGATTACGTTAATCTTTCGGCTTATGAGCCTTTTACTGTCATCTCAGAAACAGCACCTAGCATAGCGGTAACACCGATAGTAAGAGGCAATACGACATACTATGAGGCCAAGCACGAACATACTTCAGTGCAAGAACATGTTTATGAGATTTTACCAGGTGAAGTCGGTTCGCCACTAGGTTCAATAGATTTGGGTGCTTATGTAACAGAAATCATAGAATGGTGTTCGACTGGACATAGACAAACATTCGCTAATGATGAAGGTGTGTTTAAACCTGAAGTAACTTTTAACAGCCCAATAATCACGAAAGTTCCCAAAACGCTTCATCCAACAATTACGAGTTTAAAAGGTTTCTTATACGGTGCTGTTATTTTCAATGATCCAAACATTGCGAATTGGGATGTATCGAATGTTACAAACATGGAATCGCTACTTGAGGATGCTCGCGCATTCAATCAAGACATAGGGAATTGGAAAACAGGTAATGTAACAACAATGTATAGCGCTCTTTATGCAACAACTTCATTTATGTTTAGTTTGTCGAATTGGTGTGTTTCTAAAATTCCAGATTATCCCGAATATTTTGCCGATAACTCAGGTATAGGAAGTTCGTCACACCCAAGATGGGGAACATGTCCACTCGGTTCATAATTCATAACGTACACCGACCGAACGGTCGGTGTACGTTTCATGCTTATGCTTTAGAGCATGGTCATAATACTTAAAGAATAACCCGCATTTTTAACCAAAAATGCGGGTTATTTATGTCTAATGCATCAAAAATTAATATTCGATAAGCAAAACAAAATCAATAAAGTGAGCTCAGATTATGAAGCCGAAAAATCAAAGCAAAAAGTTAGAGTCGAAACATTTAAAGGTGAGGTGCAAAAGATTATTGATGGTCCTGTGTATTTTAATCATTGTTTTGACGACGATGGGTTGCAGCAAATCAACTCACTTATCACCTGGCGGCCAGTAATCTACTACAGCCTTGCTCACAGCTTCAAAAATTAGAATCAGGTAAGGGCAAAGCTGTAGTGCTCTGGTCAATTGATACCGTGGGTAAATATAATCAGTGTTCGGCTAAGGTTGATGCGTTTATAGAAAAACATAAGCCCTCTAAGTGAGAGCTTATTCGCATAACGGCCATTATGTTAAATAGGTTAATAGTTCAATGAAATTTCATATAATTGGGTTTGATTACATTTTTAAATTTTTCTTCACTTTTTCTTTTGTTATTATTCACTTATTAATATTTATTGGATCTAGTATGGCTAGCCCAACTTTTTTACACGAACTGCCGGAAGAGCAGCTAAAAAAACTCTCTCAAGACGATATTCAAAAGATTCACCAAGCAGAACAACTTTATTGGAATCATAAACCTTACACCAAATTTTATGCGGCATTTAATGGAGCTAAAACAAGAGATGGTGGATTGATAAGAGCTTCTACCGACACCTATAAAGTCAAAGGCCTGTCTTTAGCTTTAGTTGGTGATGAAGCCATATATGCTGATGGTTCAACTGCGAAAATTATTGCTGGCGCTGGCAGTGCTATTACTGTTCATAATCGATCAGCTGCACTCGTTGGGTCAACATTAGAAAATGGTGATGAAATCATCGATAGTCCGATCATATCACATGTTTTACGCTTATATCATGATGCAATTATCCCTGAAGGATTTATGAGTCCAACTCTTGGAGATTCAGAAAATGTCTAAAGGTTTTGGTATTCATGGTTCAACCACTGACCATGGTGGGACAGTAATTTCAACTCAGTCACGTAGCTCGCAAATGGGAAATCTATTTCTTCGTGCTGGAGATGGTTTTGCTTGTCCAAAATGTAAAACCTGGTCAACTTTGATTAAGAGTAATGACCATGTGATTTTTGATGGGAAAGCAGTGGCTTATGTAGGCGATAAATTTACTTGTGGGGCAACTTTAATGCCTAAACAAGTTCATGTTGTTGGTACTAGTGGTGGTGGTTCTAGTAGGCCAGCAGTTTCTAATTTTCAGATGACATCACAAAAAAACAATAGTCTGGTGAATAGTTTTAATAG
>JAHLFF010000253.1 GCA_018883945.1 Candidatus Acinetobacter avistercoris | reverse complement strand
CAATTAAATAATCAATGAAATCAAAACAGTTTCATCTCGATGAATTGGCTCATCTAGTTCAAGGTGAGCCAATTGGTCAAACTAAACTTCAGCTCAACGGCCTTGCAAGTTTAGCCCAAGCTCAAGCCCATCATATCTCATTTGTCACTGCCGAAAAGCATTTGGCTGATGCACAAAACTCTAAAGCAGGGGCATTGATTGTTACTGCACAAATGCGCGAACTTTTGCCGCAACAGCAGAATTTTATCGTTGTTAATAATCCATATTTAGCATTCGCGATATTGACACATACCTTTGAATCTAAGCAGTTAAAGCGTGGAATTGAGCCTACAGCTCAAATTGATCCTACTGCGGTGATCGCTGATGATACTTATATTGGCCACTATGTGGTGATTGGTGAAAATGTGGTTATAGGTCGCAATTCGATCATTCAGTCTCAAACTAAAATTGATGATGGTGTTCAGATTGGGAATGACTGTTTTATTGACTCGCATGTGACCATTACTGGTGAGGCTAAAATTGCAAACCGAGTCAGGATTCATGCCAATTCAGTGATTGGTGGCGAAGGTTTTGGCTTCGCACCTTATCAGGGAAGATGGAATAGAATCGCTCAGTTAGGTTCTGTACAACTCGGAAATGATGTGCGTATTGGTTCAAATTGTAGTATTGATCGTGGTGCTTTGGACGATACAATTATTGAAGAAGGTGTCATTATTGATAACCTTGTGCAAATCGCGCATAACGTCAAAATTGGTGCGCATACAGCGATTGCTGCTAAATCAGGTATCGCTGGAAGTACGACGATTGGCAAAAACTGCGTACTGGCAGGTGCAGTGGGTGTGGTTGGACATATTAATATCGCAGATAACGTGACTATTACCGGAATGTCAATGGTCACAAAAAGTATTTCTGAGGCGGGTTCTTATTCTTCTGGTACAGGTCAATTTGAAACAAATCAATGGAAACGTACTGTTGTTCGCCTTCGACAATTAGCAGATGTGCCATTGACCAAGTTAGTCAAACAAATAGATCATATGCAGTCTCAAATCGAGTCAATTGAATCAACTTTAAAATTGCGTAAATGAATATGACTGAGTCTACAATACTACCTTTTGCAGTTCCTGAATTACCGATGCAAGTTCAAACGATTCGTGAGTACTTACCACATCGTTATCCATTTCTATTGGTTGACCGCGTTACTGAAGTCACTGAAAATGGCATCGTCGGTTTTAAGAATGTTTCAATTAATGAAGAGTACATGCAGGGACATTTTCCTGGTTATCCAATTATGCCGGGTGTACTGATTGTTGAAGCAATGGCACAAATATCAGGTGTCCTAGGTTTTATAATGAACAACGAGAAGCCAAAAGCGGGTTCTTTGTTCTTATTTGCTGGTGCAGAAAGGGTTCGTTTTAAAAAACAAGTCGTTCCTGGTGATCAACTCGTGCTAAAATCAGAGCTTATCATGCAGAAACGCGGCATTTACAAATATCAATGTACTGCCAGTGTGGATGGTGTGATGGCAGCGACAGCTGAAATTATCATTTCTCATCAGAAACTAGAGCAGGCATGAGCAACAACGAGCTAATTCATTCAACTGCAATTATTGACCCTTCTGCAGTCATCGCACCAGATGTAAAAATAGGTCCTTATTCAATCATTGGGCCGAATGTCACTATTGGGTCGGGCACTACGATCCATTCGCATGTTGTGGTGGGTGGTTATACACGTATTGGTGTAGGAAATGATATTTTCCAATTCGCTAGCGTGGGTGAGATATGTCAAGATTTAAAGTATGCAGGTGAAGAAACCTGGCTTGAAATTGGTGATTACAATAAAATTCGTGAGCATTGCAGTTTACACCGCGGAACGATTCAAGATCAGGGTTTGACTAAAATTGGTAGTCATAATCTTTTGATGGTTAATACACATATAGCGCATGACTGTGTGATTGGTAATAATAATATTTTTGCCAATAATACGGGTATTGCGGGTCATGTGCATATCGGTGATTTTGTGGTGGTTGGTGGAAACTCAGGTATTCACCAATTCTGTAAAATAGATTCGTATAGCATGATTGGTGGTGCATCTTTAATTCTTAAAGATGTTCCAGCCTATGTGATGGTATCTGGTAATCCTGCGCATGCATTTGGTTTGAATGTTGAAGGTATGCGTCGTAAGGGTTGGTCTAAAGACATTATCATGGGTTTAAGAGAAGCCTTTAAGTTGATCTATAAATCAGGGTTGACCACTGATCAAGCTATTGCAAAAATACGTGAAGATATTCTTCCTACGATTGCTGAAGTTCAGCTATTGATTGATTCAGTGGTTGAGTCGAAGCGCGGTATTGTTCGTTAATGATTTAATTAATGATCATCAAAAAAAAAGACATCCTGCGATGTCTTTTTTTTTGCATTTTTTGAACATAAAAAATAAATATATTTTAAACTTTTAACGCATTGCTTAACATTATCAATTATTAATCTTAGAGTTGAAGATCAAGGAATCTGTGCAGTGATTATTGGCCAGATATTTTGATGTGATTTTTTAAACATTTGCATATGACCAATGGATTGATGTTCATATTGCTCAGGTTTTATTTCAATCATATTGGTTTCAGTATTCGGGTAAAGTCGTAAGAGATCTTTCACATTTTTTTCAGTGGCAATTTCATCATCTGATGCCCAGAATACGGTGATCGGTGTTTTTACTTCATGATGAAAATCTTCAAAAATAGTTTTACCTATTGCATTCAAGACATAGCCAGGTTTGCTGCAAAACAATGACCATTGTTTTGCAACATTTTTGGGTAAATTTTCACCCATACCTAAGAATTTCGTTGCTCCATATCCTTTAAGTGTATTGCTCAACGGGAAAATTATATTAAACATAATCGGTGCCATGAATTTAGTACGTCCTTTCAAGTCTTTTACATGACCTGATGAGGCTGCAACCGCAATCAATTTTTCTACTTTACTGTGATTATGAGTAATACCTAGGAGTTGACCGCCTGCGCTATGACCAATGATTGTCACACGATCGCTTGAAGTTTTTTTAAGTAAGGTTTCAATGGCGGCGGGTAAATCCAGTTGGCCCCAATCTTGAATACTGGCCTTTGATTCTTTAAGTGGACCATAGAGTGATTCACCGATACCGCGGAAATCAAATGTAAGTACGGCGTGTCCTTGCTTGGAAAGCCACTCTGCAAGTGCATGGTAGAATGTTTTGGTGATTCCTGTTGCTGGGCTAATCAGAATGGCTGAACCAGTCTGTATAGGCTGAGCGGAATAGAATCGGGCACTTAGTATGTAGTCATCTGAGCAGATTATAGATGTGTTTTCAAAGCTTTTCATTTTGATTGACTATGCTAAATCGTGTTATTGATCTACTCTACACAAGTTCGAACAAGGAATAAGTTTGAAAGCTGACTTAAAAGTCACAGTTAAATGATATCAATAACTTAATGGAGCTAAGTGGAATGTTTGAGGGTTTTGAGTGGTCGGTAAAATTAGGTATTATTTTTAGTGCTTCTTACTTATGGGTGGGAATGTTAACTGGGGTATGGAAATACGTCCAAATTAGTCAATCTAAACAAGCGCGTGCGCATTATTATGTCGATATCGCACATCGAAGTAGTTTGCTTTATGCGCCAGCGACTTTAATTTTAGCTGTAATAGCTTATTTTTCCATTTGGAGTGAACAGACTAACTTAATTTGTATGGTGATTAATTTAATCTTTTTTAGCTTTTCAATTCTAAGTTATATATTTCACGGAATATTACAAGATACGACTAACCAATTTAAGCAACCACACCAGTTAGGTAGATATCAATTACCTAAACTAATAATGAGGATTTTGATGGTGTTTTTGGTTGTTGGCGAGGTGGGTGCAACCACTGTCTTATTGGTGGGTTTAATTCTTAATCTTTAAATACGATGCTTTGATAAAGATGTTTTAATGCTGAGGATCTAACTTAAAAGTTAAGTTAAGATCCTTTTAACAGTGGTACTTCTAATATTGATACTTCAGCAAAGAAATGAGCCGTAGAATCAAAATTTTATAAGTTTAATTTAGTAAAAAAAGATAGTGTAGTGGTCAACAAATATTGGACACAGTTTTAAATTTTAGATTCTCAGAAAATGTACAATAAAGATAAAATATAATTACGATTTTAATAAGATTCTGGGATGATGGGGTATATAAAGGGGTGTCTAAAATCAATGAATGATTTTTAAGTAACTTAAAATTTTTCTATCGTGGGTTGTTAAGATCACTTTGTTATATATGTTTAGCTTATATGGGCGTTATTTTTAAGAGAGTATTTTTAAAATAAGAGGGGGATTGAGATTAATTCATATGCATATGAAAATGGATGACGAATCATCCACTTTCTATTCAAATTCTTGATTTTGTTCTGTTATTTTAGCTGGACGATATTTGTGCTCAAATGAAGCCCATACAAAAAATAAGAAACTTAATACAACAGCATAGACAAAAAATTCAGGTTTTAAATTACCTTGAATGGCGCCTTGTAATAATAAAGTGAGCATCAAAGCAATCGTTGTACTGATAAAAACAACAGCGTTGTTATTGGCCTTCAGGGTATTAATGAAGACTTGCTTATTGAAATGTAATGAAAACATCTCCATCCCTCCTGTTGATGTTTAACTAAACAAGGTGTTTAGTTGAGTGTGTCCTTATAGTTATAACCTTTATCTATTATTATTTCAACAGCAAATACTACTATTATCTAAGTTAAATGTGACATTATTATGACAGCAATGAAATATTTCTATATTTTTTGCAAAAAAATGAATATTGAGTAAAAATATTGATTCTATCAATATAGTGATAAATTGTTCACTAAACAAGGCTTTATGAAACAATATTATGATGTTGAGCAAGAGGGACTGGATCTAATTTTTAGAAAATTCTGATGAATGGTGCAATATTATTATTTTAGCGTGATTTATGTAACATGTTTGAATTTGAAGATAAAATGAGTACTGATGTAAAATTTCATGTCAAAAAATATTAAACAAGTATAACAAGTACAAAATGAAGCTACATGTTTGTAAACAATAAAAGTCCGTTGGGTAAACTTGACGATTATTGATTACGTGTTAAACCAAGTTTGGGTAAAACAGGGCTATAACGACATAACTCAATTTTTTATTTCTTAAGTTTATCGATTGCAAATGCAATAACCAGAACAACGAAGGATGGGATTAGCCAAGCTAAATTCTGTTCAGTTAAAGGTAAACTTTGGAAGGCTAATGGTAAGAATCCATCCAAACCAGCGACTTTTAATCCATCAATGACACCAAATACAAAGGCAATTGCAGTTACAGGTGCAATCACATGTGAAGGTTTATTAAAAAATTTCCAGCAGAAACCCAGTAAAATCACCACTATAGCTGGCGGATAAATTGCACTTAATACGGGTACTGATACTGCAATCAATTTAGTCAAACCGAGGTTTGAAATGATGAATGCGAAACCAACCAAAATGAATACCCATTTTTTATAGGTAATTTTGGTGATTTGAGAGAAATATTCAGCACATGCACATGTAAGTCCGATAGCTGTAACCATACAAGCGATAAAAATCATCGCACTTAAGAACATAGAACCATATGTACCAAAAGCGTGTTCTACATAGGCATGTAAAATAATCGCACCATTGGCTGCATTTGGTGCTGCATCATGACTACCTAAGCCAAGTTTAAACAAGCTTAAATACACAAGGGTTAAACCAATACCTGAGATGAGGCTGGCAATCATTGCGTATTTGGTAATCAGTTTTTCATTCGTGACACCGCGCGAACGAATCGCATTAATAATCACAATACCAAACACCAATGCACCCAAAGTATCCATGGTCAAGTAACCATTGACGAAACCTTCAGAGATTGGGCTGGAAACATAATTGTTAATAGGTGCAGGAATAAATCCAGCAGGAATCATGAAAGCTGCACCACCTAAAATCACTAAAGATAGGATTTTGAGTGGAGAGAGTACATAACCCACAGTGTCTAGAATTTTATTTGGATACAGTGAAATCAAAGTGACAAAAGCAAAATAAATCGCACTGTATATAAGTAAGCTACTGCTTGAAGTGCCAAAATAAGATGAGAAACCAATTTCGTAAGAAACAGTTGCTGTACGAGGTGTTGCAAATAAAGGCCCAACAGCTAAATAACACGCAATCGTTAAAATCAAACTGGCGATTTTACCCAAAGGTGAACTTAGAACTTGTATAGACCCTTGAACGCGTGACAAAGCAATAATTGTAATGACAGGAAGACCAACAGCAGTCACTAAGAAACCCAGTGCTGCCAGCCAAACATGTTCACCTGCTTGCTGTGCCACGATAGGAGGAAAGATAATATTGCCAGCACCAATAAAGAGTGCAAAGGTCATAAAACCTAAGGCAATAATATCTCGTGTACGTAAATTCGTCATAACAAGGAGATAGGTTGAACAAAAGAAAAGGATTTTAGAGGATATGAATTAAGTTTTGGAGTTTATTTTTTATTGATTCTTTATTTAATTAATATTCAAAAATTCGATCTGTTAATAGCTCTCATAAGGGTTAAAATTAAGTAATTGAAATAGAATATTATCTATCATTTTTAATTTGCTTAGATATTGATTTTATTAAGAGTAGTTCAATGTTTGGGATTTGTTGAATTGTATTTAAATGCATATTTTTTGAACAATCTGGTGTGTATTCTAAATTTAAAATTAATATCATGAGTTTGATCAGAGAAATATGCATTTTTAAAGCTTATAATCGATGAGAATTAATTTGAGGTTGTTGACATGAAGGCGGCTAAAATCAGTATTAAAACCGAGCAAGATATTGAAAAGTTAAGAGTATCTGGGCGTTTAGCAGCGGAGGTTTTAGCGATGATTGGTGAGTTTGTGAAGCCGGGTGTGACAACAGAGTATTTAGACGATATTTGTAATGCATATATTGTGGATACGCTCAAAGTGATTCCTGCCAATATTGGCTATTATGGCTATACCAAAACCACCTGTATTTCACCGAATGAGGTGGTATGTCACGGTATTCCATCGGCTAATACAGTATTGGAAGATGGCGATATTATTAATATCGATGTCGCGATTATTAAAGATGGGTATTATGGTGATACCAGTCGAATGTACTATGTCGGTCAAATTAAACCAGAAGCTAAAAAACTGGTGGATACGACTTATGAAGCAATGGTCGCTGGTATTCATGCGGTTAAACCCGGTGCAACATTAGGTGATGTGGGTTATGCCATTCAAACCGTAGCACAGCGAGAAGGTTATAGCATCGTGCGTGAATATTGTGGGCATGGCATTGGGAAGGTTTATCATGAACAACCCAATGTATTGCATTATGGTCAAGCAGGTCAGGGCATAGAACTAAAAAAAGGAATGGTATTTACCATCGAACCTATGGTCAATGAAGGTAAGTCACGAGTTAAAGAATTAAAAGATGGTTGGACTGTGGTTACAGCTGACAAATCAAGATCTGCGCAATGGGAACACATGGTCGCTGTTACCGATACAGGTTTCGAATTGCTTACACCTTGGCCAGAAGGCACAGGGGCGTATCCTGAAATCTAAGTTTAATATTCAAAAAACCTATTCGATTTGAATAGGTTTTTTTTATGCTTGTGTCTTTATATGATGAAGTCTTTATGTGCTGGAGTTTTATATATTGATCACTTCGATTTTTTCCAGTCGAATTTCATTAATCCATAGACAATCCAACCAAAAAGTAATCCCCAAAATGCAGAACCAATACCAAAAAATTGCACACCAGATGCTGAAAATAGAAAAGTCATGAGCGCAGCTTCTCTTTCATCTATTTTTTGAAATGCCAAACTCACGTTGTGACCGATCGTTGCAAATAGTGCAATACCCGCTAAAGCTACAATAAACACACTTGGAAATGCCATGAGTAAACTGGTTAATGTCGCTGCAAATAAACCCATTAATATATAAAAAAAGCCACAGCTCATTCCTGCAATATATCGCTTAGTTGGATCAGGATGAACCTGATCATCAAGACTGACTGCGGCGCTAATTGCTGCAATATTGGTTGAGAAAGAGCCAAAGGGTGCGAACAGGGCTTGAGTTAACCCTGTCCAGCCAACCAAATGTTTAACATTGGGTTGATAGCCATAACTTTTAATCATGGCAAGACCTGGTAGGTACTGAGATGCCATATTAATGATAAATAAAGGAAGCGCTAATCCGAGTACGCCTGCTAGAGTAAATTCAGGTGCGATCCAGACAGGTTTGGCAAATGACCAGTTCAGTTCAGGAATATTAAAATTCATAAAGAATGGACAGATAATAAAACCCGCTATAACTGTAATGACAATGCAATAACGTTGCGCTACTTTTTTGGCGATAAAGTAAATAGCGAGCAGGCTTAATATAAAACCCCAGTCTTGTTCTAGACTTGCAAAGATTGCAATACCAAACTTCAGTAGTACACCTGCCAACATGGCACTGGTTAAACTTTGAGGAATAAAGTTGAGTATTTTTTCAAAAACACCTAAAAAGCCAAGAATGGCGGTTATCAATCCGCAGATGAGAAAAGCCCCCATTGCTTCATTCAAACTATATCCGCTGCCTGTGGCAATAATCAATGCTAATCCAGCAGTAGACCATGACGTGGCTACAGGATATTTAAACTTCCACGATAAAAATAAACCCGATAGTCCAATACTGAGCCCTAGAGCCCAAAACCATGAACTGATTTGATCAGAATTTGCACCTAATATTTGTGCGGCTTGAATCACCAATACTGAGGAAACACTGATCCCAATAAGAAAAGTGATAAAGCCAGCAAAAACGGCAGGGATTGAAAAGTCTTGCAGAAGTGTGGAGGATTTTTTTTGCATATTTTATCGTGTTTTATATAAAAATAGAGGTTTAAATTTAGTCTCTATCATACGCGCTTCAATAACTTGAACCTAGTTAAATTGTGGGTTTCATCGCTGTAAATTTCTCGTTATAGATCACGGTCGATATAAAATTTTAAAGAGTCTTTTATAAAGTTGAAAAAGCGAGTTTGATACCAAATAAGCAAAATAAGAGGCCAATGCTTGATACAGCCACTGCTGAAACACGCTGTCTGGCATTGAAATAACCAGCGACTTTGATCCCTGAAAAAATTAATACAGTCAAATATGCCATGCTTAAAATTTGTAGAATAATGGCAAGAATCGAAAAGCTCAGCGCAGGATAAGCATAATGAGGATCTACGAATTGAATAAAAAATGAGAGATAAAATAATATTGCTTTGGGATTCAGTAGACTAATAGTCAGTGCTGTACGAAAGGGATGAAACGATTGCTTTTCTATTTGTTCCGAGCCTTGAATATGCTGTGGTTTCTGAGTCCATGTGCGGAAACCCGCGATTAATAGCCGAAAACCTAAATAGGATAAATATATTGCGCCGACGATTTTTAGAGCGATAAAAATCCATGGAAAGGTATGTAATAGTGAAGCTGCACCTAGAACTGTACAGAGAATGAGAATGCAGTCTCCGCAGAAAACGCCGAGTGCTCCGATATAACCGACTTTAACGCCATAGCGTGTAGCAATGGACATCACATAGAGAGAGTTTGGGCCTGGTAATAAAATAATTAAAATTGTGCCGATGATAAAGGTTGCTAAATCGGTAATACCAAACACGCTGATTCTCGATGTGAAGAGGTTTTGTGAAGAAATGAATCGAGCCATCGCAAAGACTCGATTCATTTTAATTAGAACTAATTTTAACGAACAACAATGCTAAATAGAACTCATGTTTAAGATTAATCCTAGATATCATTATGCGCGTTTAGAACGCTGATTAAGTAAATATTTTGGTGGATCTGAAAATGAAATCAGATCACACAATATCCTAAGCTTCTATTTCAGCATCAATACCAAAGGATTGACGCAATAAGTGATTCAATTGTTGGCGTGCTTTAATAAATCCATCAATTCCACCTTGCAGCAATTGAAATGCCATCAAGTCATGTTCAAGCTCTTCTTTGAACTGTGCTGCATCAATCGCTTTGTATTCTGTAATCGCTTGTGGATCTTTGTCTGATTTAAGCAGTTGAGCACTGACTTCGCGATGGTCTTGTGATAGTTCAGCAAGCAAATGCGGAGATACTGTGAGTAAGTCGCATCCAGCCAATCCGAGCACTTGTTCTACGCTACGGAAACTGGCACCCATGATTTCAGTTTTAACATCGTGCTGCTTATAAAAATCATAAATTTGTTTAACTGACAATACACCAGGGTCTTGATCGATCGTGTATGAGTCAACTTGTTCAGCTTTTTTGTACCAATCTAAAATACGACCCACAAATGGTGAGATAAGCGTGACTTTAGCATCAGCACAAGCTTTGGCTTGGTGTAAACCAAAAAGTAAGGTTAAATTACAGTGAATACCTTCAGCCTCTAATATTTTAGCGGCTTGAATACCATGCCATGTTGATGCAATCTTAATTAAAATACGATCTTGCTCAATGCCATATGAGTCATATAGCGCCAATAATTCTTTCGCTTTAGCAACAGTTTCTGACGTGTCATAAGACAGCGCGGCATCTACTTCAGTCGATACACGACCTTCGACAATTTTAAGAATCTCAACGCCCAGCTTAACGGTTAAAATGTCAATGGTGCGTTCTATGAGTAAGTCATTTTCATAGCCTTCAGCATATGCTTGAGCGTAGGCAGATTCGATTAATTCTTTATTTTCAGGCAATGATGCTGCAGCGGTAATTAAAGAAGGATTGGTCGTCGCATCTAGAGGACGAAATTGCTCGATAGCAGCAAGGTCACCAGTGTCCGCAACAATCGTGGTCAGTGCTTTTAATTGATCTAATGCTGTTTCTTTCATTGCGATATAATTCTTAGTTAAGATAATTGTTAGATCTTTTATATCACAGGATTATTTTGATTGAGCTTTAAAATGATCTATTTTCGTCATTATTTATTCAAAATACGCTGCTTTCTGATGTGATTAATCAAATAATGAGCAGCTGAGCCCAGTTGGCTTTCACGACTCCATACCAAGTCTACATAATATTCAAACTTTGGCGTGAAGTCTGAGAGTTGTAAAATCTTAAGTTGATTTTTTAAACGGGGATTTTCAATCAACATTTGTTCAGGAAGAATACCCCAGCCTAAACTTTCAATAATCAATAAACTTGCAGAGTGATGGTTGTCTGTGCGCCAGTATTGTTTGGAATATAACAATTCAGGCTTAATCGATTTATCACGACTTGCCACAACAATTTGACGATCTTGTTGAATTTGCTCAAAAGTGACTTGATCATATTGTGCAAGAGGGTGGTTAATCGAAATTACGGGCACCAGTAATTCACGTTTAAGCTCCACAAACTGCTCACTATTTTCCAGTACCTCACGTTCAAACATTAAAGCAAGTTGAGCGCTTTGATTGAGTAGCATATTCAAAGCATCTTCTTGCGGTGCAGTGATAATATTAATTTGCAGTGATGGAAATTTTTTTTCTAATAATAAAATATATTCTGTCCAGCGCATATGCAGTAGCTCAGACACAATCACAATATTCAAAGCGGGTTCTAAACCTACACTGAGAGAATACGCATGTTGTTTCCACTGATTCATCTCAATCAAAAGTTGTTCAGTTTTTTCATATAAAACCAAAGCATGTGCGGTGGGTTTAGGTTCACGTCCTACACGTTCAAATAACAGTAAATTCAAGTCAATTTCTAAATTTGCAATTGACATACTGATTGCTGAAGGAACTTTACCTAATTGGCGTGCAGCTGCCGAAAAAGAACCCGTTTCGATTACGGCTTTAAAAATATTTAGTTGTTCTTGATTTAAGTTCATGACCAAATAATCTATCAAATATATTGAAAGAATCTAACTCGATTAATCATTTTTTGCAAAATAGAATATGTTCAAATTTGCAAAGATAGAAGATTATGTTTTTAAGTAAAAGAAGAATTGTGCATGCGGTAATTTATGAAGTCATTCTGCTGGTTGTAATTGCAATTGCATTGAGTTTGATTTTTGAAATGCCGATAGAGGTCACAGGTGTTTTAGGTGTAGTCATGGCAGTGACTTCAATGATTTGGAATATGGTGTTTAATTCCCTATTTGAAAAGTATGAAGCTAAATATCAATTAACAAGAACCCTCTGGGTTCGTGTGTGTCATGCAATTGGTTTTGAAGGCGGTTTAATGCTGGTGACTTTCCCGATGATTGCTTATGCATTAAATATGAGTATTGTTGATGCGATTCTATTAGATTTAAGTTTAACCTTATGTATTTTAGTTTATACCTTTATTTTCCAATGGTGTTATGACCATGTTGAAATGCAACTGAATAGACCTCTTTCATAAGTCACTTTTACTCAATTCCATGTTGTAAATTCCAGCAATTAAATTGAATCTTAAGCCGAGTCTTTTTCCTCTATTTCTGTAACGTTCAGCAAGTATTTTAAAATGCTTCAGC
>JAHLFF010000252.1 GCA_018883945.1 Candidatus Acinetobacter avistercoris | reverse complement strand
CGTTATATTGGTCCAAAATGCAAACTCTCTCGCCGCGAAGGGACAGACCTGCAACTTAAATCAGGCGTTAAACCGTTTGATGTTAAGACAAAAAAACATGCGAAAGCTCCTGGCCAACACGGCGGAGCTCGTGGTAGCAAACAATCTGAGTACTCACTACAATTACGTGAAAAACAAAAAGTACGTCGTATGTACGGTGTGTTAGAACGTCAATTTAGTAACTACTACAAAGAAGCTGCTCGTGTTAAAGGCGCAACAGGTGAAAACTTGTTGAAATTGCTTGAAAGCCGTATTGATAACGTTGTTTATCGCATGGGCTTTGGTTCTACACGTGCAGAAGCTCGTCAGCTTGTATCTCACCGCAGCATTACTTTGAATGGTCGTCGTGTTAACATCGCGTCTATTCAAGTGAAAGCGGGCGATGTGATTGCAGTACATGAGAGCTCTAAGTCTCAATTACGTATTAAGAACGCAATTGAATTAGCTGCTCAGCGTGGAACTCCTGCTTGGATGGAAATTGACCATACTAAGTTAGAAGGTACATTCAAATCTGCACCAGATCGTTCTGATTTACCTGCTGAAATCAATGAAAGCTTGATTGTTGAATTGTATTCTAAATAATCCTTGAGGTAGCAATAATGACGCGTACTGCAAACGAGTTTCTAACTCCGCAAGCGATCAAGGTCGAAGCGGCAAGCGGGACCTCGGCAAAAGTGATTCTAGAACCTTTAGAGCGTGGCTTTGGTCACACCTTAGGTAATGCTTTACGTCGTATCCTTCTATCATCTCTACCTGGCGCTGCTGTGGTAGAAGTAGAGATTGAAGGCGTCGAGCACGAGTACAGTACTTTAGAAGGCTTGCAGCAGGACATCGTCGAGCTCTTGCTGAACCTTAAAGGATTGTCTATTAAGCTGTTCGATCAAAATGAAGCATATTTAACATTAGAGAAACAAGGGGCAGGTGACGTAACTGCAGCTGACCTTCGTTTACCTCATAATGTTGAAGTGATTAACCCTGAACATTTGATCGGCACGTTAAGTGCATCAGGCTCATTAAAAATGCGCTTGAAAGTTGTTCAAGGTCGTGGATATGAGACTTCTGACTCACGTTTCCCAGAAGGCGAAACTCGCCCTGTGGGTCGTTTACAGTTAGATGCTTCTTATAGCCCTATCAAGCGTGTGTCTTACACAGTTGAAAATGCTCGTGTAGAACAACGTACGGATCTTGACAAATTGGTCATTGATCTTGAAACAAATGGTACTGTTGATCCAGAAGAAGCAATCCGCAAAGCGGCAACAATCTTGCAACAACAAATTGCAATTTTTGTTGATCTTCAGAAAGATCAAGCTCCAGTTGCTCAAGAACCTCGTGAAGAAGTTGATCCAATATTGCTTCGTCCAGTAGATGATCTAGAGCTTACTGTTCGTTCTGCTAACTGTTTGAAAGCAGAAAATATTTACTACATCGGTGATCTTGTTCAACGTACTGAAGTTGAGTTATTAAAAACTCCTAACTTAGGTAAAAAATCGTTGACTGAGATTAAAGATGTTCTGGCTTCGAAAGGCTTGCAACTCGGAATGCGTTTAGAAAACTGGCCACCAGCTAGTTTACGCATGGACGATCGCTTTGCCTATCGTAGCCGTTAATTAAGTAGGACTATCACCATGCGTCATCGTAATAGTGGTGTGAAATTAGGCCGTACAAGCAGTCATCGTAAAGCGATGTTCCAAAACATGGCTAATTCTTTGTTCGAACACGAGTTAATTAAAACAACTGTTCCTAAAGCAAAAGAATTACGTCGTGTTGCTGAGCCTTTAATCACTTTAGCTAAAGTCGATTCTGTAGCAAACCGTCGTTTAGCGTTTGCTCGTACTCGTTCAGCAGTAACTGTAGGTAAATTATTTACAGTTCTTGGCCCTCGTTATAAAGAACGTAACGGCGGCTATCTACGTGTTCTTAAAGCGGGCTTCCGTGCAGGTGATGCTGCACCGATGGCTTACGTTGAGCTAGTAGATCGCGAAGTTAAATAATTTCGTATGAATAACTTCTGTTGTTCAAAAAAGGTCGACTTTTAGTCGACCTTTTTTATTGTCTGACAATTTTTGATTTTGACCCAAAATGATATAAATTAAAGTTAAAAAATACAAACTTGACATTGTGTATTGTCAAAAATATGTTTAAATAAAAATGTATTAATAAAGGTAATAAAAAAAATGGAAAAGCAAGTTGATATTCTTATTGTTGGTGCTGGTATCTCAGGAATTGGTATTGCAGCGCATTTAACTAAAAATAATCCTAATCGTCGTTATGACATTATTGAACGTCGTAAAAGTTATGGCGGGACTTGGGATTTCTTTAAATATCCGGGCATACGTTCCGATTCAGATATGTCTACTTTTGGTTATAATTTTAAACCTTGGCAAAAAGCCAATGTCCTTGCAGATGGCGCTTCAATCAAAGGATACTTGGGTGAAGTGGTTGAAGAATATAATATTAAAGATAAAATTCATTTTGAACATCGGGTACTGGCAGCAAACTATGATTCTTCGATAAAGAAATGGATTGTTCAGATTGAAGATGCTCAACAAAAAATACAAACTTGGATTGCCAATTTTGTGATTGGGTGTACAGGTTATTATAATTATGATCAAGGATTTCAGCCTGATTTTCCGAATCAAGAAGCGTTCAAAGGTCAAATTATTCACCCACAATTTTGGCCTGAAAATCTAGATTATGCAGGCAAAAAAGTCGTCATTATTGGAAGTGGTGCTACAGCGATTACACTCGTTCCAGCGCTAGCAAAAACGGGTGTGGGACATGTGACGATGTTACAACGTTCACCAACCTATATCGCTTCAGTACCTTCTATTGATTTTGTTTATGATAAGTCGCGTAAGTTTTTATCAGAAGATATGGCTTATAAGTTGACTCGAGCACGTAATATTGGTTTGCAACGCGCGATATTTGCCTTGTCAAAAAGCCAACCTAAATTGGTACGCAGCTTGTTGTTGAAATCAGTTGAAGTACAACTGAAGGGTAAAGTGGATATGAAACACTTTACACCAAGTTATGACCCTTGGGATCAGCGTTTATGTGTGGTTCCAGATGGTGATTTGTTTAAGATTCTACGTGCAGGTAAGGCAAGTATTGCAACTGATCACATTGAAAAATTCACTGAGACGGGAATTCAGTTAAAATCTGGAGAGCATTTAGAAGCCGATATTATTGTTTCTGCAACAGGTCTTGAAATTCAAATTATGGGTGGTATTAAAGCAACAATCGATAATAAACCACTCAATACCAGCGAACATATGCTTTATAACGGTGTGATGGTGAGTGATATACCTAATATGGCAATGGTCATTGGTTATGTAAATGCATCATGGACACTGAAAGTTGATGTCGTTGCCGATTATATTTGTCGCTTGTTTAAATATATGGAAAAAAATGGCTTTGACGAAGTGATTGCACCTACTGACCATACTGCAATCCTAGATGAAACAGTGATGGGTGAGATGAGTTCAGGTTATATTGCACGTGCTGCGGCTCAATTACCTAAACAGGGTAGTAAAGCTCCCTGGATGGCAACGCATAACTATTTAACGGATCGTAAAGATCTTAAAAATGCGAAGTTTAATGATGGAATTTTAAAATTTTCAAAATTAGAAAAACATTCAGAACGTAAACCAAAACTCGTCTCTTAAGCCTTGTGTATTAAGCAATAAAAAAAGGAGCGTTATGCTCCTTTTTTTATTTTTTTACTTATGTATTTTAAGCAAAATCAACTTTAAACAAACGCAATTTTGAAAAATTCGACTTTAACAAAAATCATTCTATTTATTCTGTTTTACAATGAGCGTGAAATCAACTCTTTCATAATTTCATTGGTACCTGCATAAATACGATTAGCACGGTTATCAATATAAGCGCGTGCGATTGGATATTCCAGCATATAACCATAACCACCATGAAGTTGTAAGCATTCATCTACGACTTTTGAAAACATCTCAGAGATTTTATATTTTGCTGCAGCTGCAGCGTCAATACCTAAGCTTCCTTCAAGTTGTAGCTCCATACATCTGTCTAAATAGGCGCGGCAAAAATCAATTTCTGTACGCATTTCTGCCAATTTAAAGCGAGTGTTTTGGAATCCACCAATCGCTTTACCAAAGGCTTTACGGTCTTTGGTATATTGAACAGTATGTGCAAATGCAGCTTCAGCACCTGCTTGGCAAATAATAGCAACCAACATACGTTCCCATGCCAATTCTTTCATGAGCATAATAAAGCCCATGCCTTCAGCACCAATTAAGTTTTCTTTTGGAATTCGGACATTATCAAAAAATAATTCACAGGTATCTTGACCTTTCATACCAATTTTATTGAGCGGTTTACCTTTTGAGAAGCCAGCTCGGTTTGCTTCAACGATAAAGAGGGATAAATTTGCAGAACCTTTTTCACTATTACCTGTTTTGCAAACCACAATCACCATGTCGCATAAGTAACCATTGGTAATAAAGATCTTTGAACCATTGATGACGTATTCATCACCTTCAAGCACAGCAGAAGTACGAACCCCTTGAAGATCAGATCCAGTTCCTGGTTCAGTCATAGCTACGGCTGTAATGACTTCACCAGATGCCATTTTAGGAAGCCAGTACTTTTTTTGATCTTCGTTGGCAAAATTATTTAAGTAATTCGCCACAATATCAGAGTGTAAAGAAAAGCCAGTGGATGAATCCATCGCATAAGCTTGTTCTTCGATTAAAATCATACTGTAAAGACGATCCACACCATAGCCACCATATTCTTCAGGCATGGTGGTGCAGAGTAAACCCATTTCACCCGCTTTATTCCAAAGATCACGGTCAACATGTTGTTGAGACTCATATTTTTCTATATTTGGAACGACTTCTTTTTGATAAAACTTTCGTACGGTTTCACGAAATGCTTCATGTTCAGCATTTAATAATTTACGTGGCAACATATTGGCTAAAGGGCGAATTGCAGCAGCTTGCATGACGTGTAGATCCATTTCTGTTCTTAGGTTGTGTTTGAAAGTAAGCCATATCTCAGACTGCTACAATGCGATGAATGCTCATTTAAAGCTTGAAAATGAGCTGTTTGGTCAGTCGAACATTATTTCAAACATAATGTGCTTTGCTTCGGTTAAACTACTTGTAAATATATGTTTGAATAGGATTAGGGGATTACAATGTTCGATGAACTCACACTAGAAGAACGAAAAGTCATCTATCGTGCACGTCGTGGTTTAAAGGAAATTGATGTTTATTTTGATCCCTATGTAAAGCAATATTATTTTCAGGCAGATGAAAGTGAAAAGTTAATGTTTGCAGAGTTGGTTGATCAAGAAGATCCAGATCTGTTGGATTGGTTTATGGAAGTATCTGAACCACCACGTCCTGAGTTGCGAGAATTTATTCAAAAACTTAAAAATTATGTACATGGTGAATGAAAGCTATGCGTTGAAACACAGTCGAATAGCGACTGTGTTTCAGCTTATTTGTTTTTTAATCATGAATAGTCTTTTATTTGTCTTAATCAGTTTTTGGTTGTGGTTGATTTCATTTTTATTGATGTGCCTTGTTTGGTCTATTTATAGAAATAAAATTAATGTGCAGAAAATTGAACAACTTGAATATGATGAATGGTCCATTCAATATCGAAATCAATCCAAAATTCAACGTGCTATTTTAACTAATACAATTGACCATTATTTTTATGTCGTCTTATATTTTGAGAGAGATAAACCTAAAAATATTGTGATTTGGAAGGATCAACTCGATAAAAAAGCATGGAAAAAACTGTTGATACGGATAAATCTAAACTAATTGTCTAACAAAAAACTTATATACAATATTTTTATTTATATTAAAAAACAATAATTTGGAATGTTTTGTCTCTTTTTATCATCAATCTGTCCGACTAGAATGAATACAATATTGATTGTCTAACAATTTTTTTAGAAATTATTATTTTTTACAGTACATTAAATATACCAACAGCAAATGAGAAATTTCTAATGACTGAAATTCAAATGTGGTTGTTTCTAGTCGTTGCCGTATTTATGGCAATCATAGTAGGGAGACTAGGAACTGTGCTGAGGGAACGATTAGAGCATAAAAATCTAAACTAAATTAACTCTTTCGAGGGTTTTGTGTTTAATAAGTAGCTTGCGCCGAACCGTCGCAATGCTACTTTTTTTTGCCTAAAATTTGAATAATAAGATTAACAGGTCAATTTTTTATGATCCGATCAATGACAGACTTAAGAGATTGAAATGAGGGTATTATTCCTTTTCATCAGATAATCATTCTGATATTTTAAATTGAAAGGATTTCAAACAATTATTATATAGAGGACAGGATATGTCTAAAGTCCATAAAATCAGTCAATTGATTTTTACCGCAGCATTCACGACCAGTGTTCTATCTGGTTGTTCGTATGCAGTTAAATCTGGAGCAAATATCGCACTAGGTTTCAGTGAAAAACATATTGTTCCACCGATCCTCGCGATGAGTGATACGGATATGGCATGTAATCAGGGCACAGCTTTAACGCCAGTGATTATGGCAACCAAGGATATGGGAGCGGATCCTACCCGTATGGCAGTGCTTTTGTATTCTGCTGCAGGAATGTGTGCAGAAAATAATGCATTGAATGCGGAGCTTAGATATTTAAGAGCAGCAAAAGCAGGGCAAGTCACAGAGGCGCAAGATGCGCGTATTGAACAAAAGCGTTGGGCAGCAGTCGCATCACAGCGTCAATATACGGGTTATCAACTTTTTGCAGAGCGCTGGCAGTCTAAATACAAATATACTTTAGGCGATTCATGTCCAAAGATGCGAACTAATTTAGATCAAACGGTTTACTTACTTGGAATGTTGAGTGGTCTTCAGTCCATGACCAATGATATTAGCTCTGGTGGACAGGTGAATGTTCCTAAAGACATCGCCGCGATCGTCGAGCGTGGCATGACTTGTCTAGACAATACCAAATTTTGGGGCGTACCTAATGCAACTCGCGCTGTAATTTGGACATTGTTACCAGGTGCAGATGCAGGGAAACCAGATCCATACCAAACACTTAAACAATCGATGCAGATTGGTGAACAAAAAGGTGTACGCTTATCTCATGCGTTGTATGCAGTTGCGGCTCAAGCAAGTGGCGATGATGCAAAAATTCGCGATGCATTAAAGTCTTATGCGGCATCAAGAGCTGAAGATGTTCCGGTAAATCCAGAGTTTAAACTGTTGGATGGAATGGCAGGCCAAATGGTTCAAGCTATTTCTGATCGTTATTGGACAGAAAATACAGGTGTTCGTACAGCGGATGATGGTTTCTCTCGATTCTGGGATGATAAAGGTACATCTGCAGATGATGATTTGTTTGAAGACTTACCATTAGGTGATGCTCCATCGGATGCAGGTAGCTAACAATATAACTTTAAATATTTTTGAATCTATTAGGATATAGGTCAAAACATTTGAAGTTTGAATGAGTGGTGTTTCATAGAAAAGAAGAGTAACTGCTCTTCTTTTCTTATATGAGGGGCTCAATATGAGGGACTGAAATATGCAAGATCAGACTTTATTAAAAAAAATACTTTTCATTGCAATATGTATGAGTATCTCTGCGAGCTTGCAAGTTTTTCAGCATGTCTTTATTTATTGGCGATTTAGTTTTTTTGAAGAAATATGGCGTTGGTGGACTGCGCATTGGGTACATGTAGGGTGGATTCATTATTTTTTAAATATGATCGCCTTTGCCTGCTTGCCTTTTATTTTTCCTCATGTAAAAACCCGTTATCTCTTCATTTTATTATTATTGTTACCACCACTGATTAGTCTAAGTTTTTATTATTATTTTAGTCATATTGAGGCTTATGCTGGGCTCTCAGGTGTTTTGCATGGTTTATATATTGCAGTGGCGCTTTATTTTTTAAAATTCTCGAAAGAACGTAAATTTTCACTTTTAGTGATTGTATTAATCAGCGCTAAAATTATTTGGGAAAATATATTTGGTTCACTTGAGGTCAGTCAACTCATCGGCAGCACTGTTTTGATCGAAGCGCATTTATTGGGATTAATTTGGGGAGCAATACTTGCGCTTGGTTATATGAGTTATGAGTATTTTAAAACTCAAGCATCCATTAAGCGGACCAAAGAATATGAGTGATCTGAAAAACGGTTTAAATACTAAAGAATTAACAATATTTTAGCGACCATACATAGATCTATTCAAATCTTAAGGATATGATCATCATTAGTGATCTATTCTTAAATTGACATTTTTTTATATAAAATGAGTAAAGAAGTCATTATAAAAAAGTTAAAAACAAGGCAAATTCTAAAGAGGATAATGGTGATAAATATTAGACAGATGGATTGTCTAGATTTAGCATCAATAATTAGCTGTACACGTGACGTATAGCGGATATATAAAAATGGAAAAACAATGCAAAAACCAACTAAAAAAAAGTCAGGATTGGGCCTACTGAGTCATATTTGGACTGAGTGGATTTCAGCATTTACCATATTACTCCTGCTATTACTGACATTGATCATTGGTACAGGTGAAATGATCCATGGGCAGATGTTGCGCTTGGGTGAAAACTTGTATGGTGATCCTAAGACGGGAATGCAGTATTCTTTTCTACGTGCAGAACCACAATCGCCATCCTGTGATCGCAATGCGAATATTGATGCGCTTGTAAAAACTCAAATGGAAAGTAATGCGAATAATGAATTCGCAGATATTTTTGGAACAACTTCTGAAGCAGATGTGCGTCAGTCGGTACTGGCTGGACAGCAACTTTGCGAAGAAAAATTTGCCTTTTATGATCGTTCGATCAAGTACTTGGATGAACATCCAACGATTCGTCCTTATCGTACTATGGAAACGACCTTCTTTGGCATTTTCCAGTTTGGCTCAGACAATAAAGCTGTGCTACTTATCATTATGGTGGTTTTAGCTGCGATTACAGCCACTTTAAAAGTTCATCATATTGGTTTACGTGGTCCAAGTAGTCGCATTGATTATCGTGTGTATGCGATTGCAATGGTGTTGGGTAACGGTTTCCTGACCAGTTCTTCAATCAGTCAATACAACTCTGTTCTTAATTCAGGTGTTCCGCCGACGCTAGAAATGAATATCATCTATTGGCTGTGGATGACGCTATTTTCAATATTAACCTTAATCAGTATTTGTCATTTATTTTTTATACCGAAAGAAGCCAAAACTGAAGGTAAATTAGGATTAGCATTTTTAGCGATTCCGCTATATGCCTATATGGCCATCATTACTGGATTTAATTTCACCTTCCTGATGGATTATCCAATGGGACAGGGAATTTATTTAGGACAGTTGGTTGAGTTCTCTTCGATCTTCCTGAATCTTGCTTTGTTTATTTGGGCAGGTATGTTGCTTAAGCAAACCCTGATTATCGATAAGTTTCTAAATATTTTAAGACCTTGGAACTTAGCGCCAGAAACCTTGACTTGGTTGATTCTTCTTGCGGCTGCTTTACCTACGGCTTATACAGGCGCATCGGGTATTTTCGTGATTGCAGCGGGTGCAATCATTTATAAAGAGGTTTGGAATGCTGGAGGTCGTAGACAGTTTGCTTTAGCGACAGCTGCCATGTCAGGTTCTTTAGGTGTCGTACTTCGTCCATGTTTATTGATTGTAGTTGTGGCGTCACTGAATAAAGAAGTGACGACAGATTTACTTTATCAATATGGTCTGTATGTATTCTTAATTACATCGACATTATTCTTGGTTATTTCCTTATTTTTCGCTGAGCAAAAATTCCGTATTGCCTCTCCAGCAGAAGCTATTCCACGCTCAGGTAAAGCACTTTTAGCGACCATACCTTATATCTTAGTATTCCTAAGCGTTTGGTTATTCTATAAATATGCTTTAGCGACAAACTTAAATGAGTTTACTGCACCTGTCATGATGCCAATCATTTTGCTGATCATGGTGTTATATGAAAAATTGCGTCATCAACCTGCGCCATTGGCAGCGGTTGGTCATTGGGATACGACCTTAAGTAGTGTTTCAATCGAGAAAGAGGCAGAAAAGGCTAAGCTTCCTGCAGAGAAAATTGCACAACAAGATAGCCCGAATAATCCAGAGCGTAAGGTGAGCTTATGGCAGTCGATTCATCTCTCTGCAAGTGAAACTGTAGGACATATCGGTGCTCTTGTGATTCTCATGGCACTTTCTGTGAGTGTTGGTGGTTATCTAGAGCGTATCGAGTTGATGGAACACTTCCCAACAGATATTAGTAATATCTACATCGTCATCACACTAATTGTATGTTTGATGGTGTTTGTCGGGATGATTATGGATCCATTTGGTGCTGTGATCTTGATCTCTGCCACCGTGGCCCCAGTTGCATATGGTTATGGTATCGATCCTGTGCATTTCTGGATGATCGCTTTGATTGGCTTTGAGTTGGGTTATGTATCGCCGCCAGTCGCCTTGAACCATCTATTGGCGAGGCAATCAATTGGCGATGATGAAGTTGCTGCTGCTGATGCCGAAGTTAGAGGAATGTCGTTCTATTATAGATTTGAACGATGGATCTTGCCGTTAATCGTGATGATTCCTGCGATGTTGATCGTTGCTTATGGACCGTATATCTTCAAATTATTCGGATGGTATCATTAATAAAAAGCATTAAAATGAGATAACTCAAAACCATAAGCACTTTCGAGTGCTTATGGTGTTTTGTGATGTAGAAAGGAATTTTTGTTCTGTATTAAAATTTCTAATAAGAACTCTTTATTCAGAGTTCAACATCAATAGTTCAATATCAAGAGTTCGACATCAATATTTCCATATAAAAAAGCCACCGTTCTAGGGTGGCTTTTTTATATTAAACGAACAAATCTTACTTTGAGCGGGGTTTAAATTGAATGACTCCAATTTCATCTGCCACTTCAGGTTCAGCGGGTTCTTCTATCTGTGTCGGTCTATTTTCAGCATAGTCACATTCAACGCATTCGATCCATTCTGCATCGCCAGAGGTGAGCATTACAATTCGATCCATAGCTTCACACTTCGGACATTTCGCGCCTGCAATGAAACGACGTCTGATCGACATAATAATTCACCTTAATTTCATGAAGTATTCTAGTTTAAGCGCTTTTGGATGTTGTCGTCCAACCTTGGTGGCGTAATAACGCATCAATTTTAGGTTCGCGGCCACGAAAGCGAATAAATGCATCTAATGCGGTATCTTTACCACCGACCGCAAGAACAGCTTGACGGAATTCTTTACCCGTTTCCACGTTGAAAATACCTTCATTCTCAAAACGATCGAAGGCATCGCTGGCTAAAACCTCTGCCCATTTATACGAATAGTAGCCAGCAGCATAACCACCTGCAAATATATGACTGAAACTATTTTGGAAACGGTTATACGCTGTGGTTGGCAAGACAGAGAATTTACGACGAATCTCATCGAGCGTTGCTTGAATTTTAGTTGCATCTAAAGCAGGATTTTGTTTATGAATACCTAAGTCAAATAATGAAAATTCAATTTGACGTAAAGTTTGCATACCTGACTGGAAGAAACGCGCATCCAATAGGGCTTTTAATAAATCAGCCGGAAGTGGTTGCTTCGTTGTAATGTGTTCGCTAATAAGCGCTAAACTTTCATTGTCCCATGCCCAGAACTCCATGAATTGACTTGGAAGTTCAACCGCATCCCAAGCCACACCATGGGTTCCAGCCACAGAAATATGATCCACTTCAGTTAACAGGTGATGTAAACCATGACCAAATTCATGGAACAGGGTGATGACTTCATCATGGGTGAGTAGTGCAGGTTGCTCGCCTACTGGCGGCGTGAAGTTACCGACCATATAGCAAATCGGTTTCTGTAAACCCTCTTGTGTTTGCATTCTTGAACGGAAGCCGCTCATCCATGCGCCGCCACGTTTACCACTACGGGCATATAAGTCGAAATAAAAACCGCCGACAACATTACCGTTATCTTCCAACTCATAATAATGCGCATCTTTATGCCAAACAGGTGCCTCACGTTCAACGACGTTGATTCCGTAAATTCGGTTCACAATTTTAAATAAGCCCTGAATCACGCGAGGGGTCGGGAAGTAAGGTTTTAAGGCTTCTTGAGACAAGTTGAATTGTTGAACTCTTAGCTTTTCAGAATAGTAAGTGGTATCCCACGGTTGTAGTTCTGTGATGCCGTGCTCGGCAGCTAAACTTTTGAGTTCTTCAATTTCTTTTTGTGCTGGGGTACGAGCATGTTCAGCAAGTTCAACTAAAAATTGATCTACTGCTGCAACGCTCGGCGCCATTTTGCTGGCCAATGAATATTCTGAAAAGTTGTCAAAACCTAATAACGTAGACATCTCTTGACGTAGACTCAGAATTTCTTCCATAACGGGTGTGTTATCAAATTCTGGTTGTGCAGATTGATCTGATGCACGTGTTGTATAGGCTTTAAATAGCTCTTCACGGAGTGCACGGTCTTCCGCATAGGTCATAATCGCGATGTATGAGGGGATGTCTAAAGTTGCAACGGCTTGTTCAAGTTCACGTTGCTGACCGTATTGTTTTAACAGTTCAATGCTGCTTTCAGGTAAACCCTTGAGTTGCTCTTCTGATAAGGGTTTGAAATAGGCTTGAGTTGCATCTAAAACGTGATTTGAAAAGTCAGATCCCAATTGAGATAAACGTGCAGAAATTTCAGCATAGCGTTTTTTTGCTTCGCCTTCGAGTGCTACACCTGATAGTTTGAAGTCACGTAATGCTAATTTAATGGCACTTTGTTGTGCTGCTGAAAGAGTCGTAAATACAGCATCATCATGAACGTGTTGATAGGTTTGATAAAGCGCCGTGTGTTGACCCAACTGAGTATAGTATTCGCTTAAACTAGGTAGAAGTGCTTGATAAACTTCACGTGTTTCAGCGTTGTTCATAACAGCATTGAGGTGGGATAATACGCACCAAGACTCACTCATTTGATTTTCAAGAGTATCGATTTTTTCTAAAATTTGCAGTTGTTCTTGAACGCTTTCTGGGACCTGTTTTAATTCGGCAATAAAAGTTTGACCATTTTCAATCACTTGCTGAATATCAGCTTTAAGTTGTTCTAAGGTAATTTGATCAAATTGAGGTACAGGCAATGTTGCCTTTTCTAATGTCATGGAAATGCGCCAAAATATTGTCTATTACTATTAGATGTAGGGGCGCTGGTTCATGAAATCAAGCTATGGTGTAAAATTAACATCAGAAATTGATCATGATTTTGATTAGATCCCTCTCATAAATCAACAAGTGATCATTGAGTGGCAATAAATTGATCTGTAAAAATCTCTTCTCACTTGGGAGAAGGTCAGGATGAGAGAATACCCATGATGAGTGTGTTGTGTGAAAAGTGACTTTTCAAAGAGGTCTATTATATTTATATAAATTCTAATCTTTAAAATAAAATCTTTATCGTGAACTTGAAAAGGAATATTAGAAAAATAATACACAGATTCAATCGTATAACGAGTATATAAAATCTCTTATTCAATTCATTAATGAATTGTAGATACGGATTCATGAAGAGCAAACAACTGTTTTTCAAGCCATAAAATACGATAATTTTATTGAAAAGCACTATGCTTTCAATATTTTATTTTTTTTTAATAAAAAAGAGAGCCTAAGCTCTCTTTTTGTCAATCTAATGCTTACTCAGGTTTTGGTTTCGCATTAGATTTCTTTTTCTTGGC
>JAHLFF010000251.1 GCA_018883945.1 Candidatus Acinetobacter avistercoris | reverse complement strand
TTGAGAAAGCTCATTAAACTCCAAAGGAAAATACTGAGTAAAAGTTTTCCATTGCGCTAAATTTTGATCTGATTTATGTTTAGGATCGACTAAACGTAAGGCTTGTACAGCACTTAATTTCTGCAGATCCTCTGTATTAGGGTGGCTCAAGAACTTCATCAATAAATTAAAACTATTGAGTTGTAAATCATTGAGCGTATATGGCTTCAAGTTTTGTTCATGTGCTCTTTTCAGTCCAGCATAAGCTGATGTTTCTACAATAATACTTGGGAATACATTCGCAACTTTAGCTTCATTTTTTGCAAAGCTTGATTCAACATCATGCCAAGTCAGAGACCAGACCCAATACTGTCCCGAACGTAGCAGTGCCTGACGTTTAAGTAAATCATCATGCACACTTTGTGCATGATACTCATAACCGTCCAAGAAAATTGCAATCGGTTTAAAGCCCGCTTTCTTTGCTTCTTTATTTTCTGGGTAAATAATAAAGTCTGGCTCACAAGCATAAGCAACGCCCTGTGATGGACCCAATTGGACATGCATTTCCATACGGTATTGTTCTTTATCAATACTTAAATGATATGCCTTACGCCCTTTGATCAAATCAACTTTTACACTGACTTTCTTACCACCAACAAAGGGTTGTAATTCTGGTTCATTAAATGTTTTCAGTGCTTCTGGGAAGCGTACTTCTAGCTGGCTATCCTCCCAAACCACTTTTTTCACTTTCCCTAAGTGTTCAACTTTTTTAAATGTCGGATCATCACGTAATAACTCATGCAACATATTCAAAGCCACTTTACGTGAAGTGCTTTCCATACCGTAGGAATTACGATAGGCATACAAGCATTGATAGCAACCATCCACCTCAGGAACGACATGTTGACATGAGCATTCAGCCATTACTTTTTGGGCTGCTTTAAATGTATCTAACAAATGCTTTGGGTCCGCGAGCAATTCATGTAAATAACCCGTCCCACCAGGAACGCTATCATAAATTACTAAGTAGCGTTCTCTAAAGTCACTACCAGCAACAGGCTGTTCAGAAATCATAATTTGTAAGTGATCAACTTTACCGCCAAATTTCTTTTTAAGGCCTAACTGCATTGCTGCAACAAAAGAGTTGATCTGTTCATCTGGCGTTGCTACAGCCATACTCGGCATAAGAATACGGATAGCTTCTGAAACATATTGTCGGTAAAGATAGAGACATTGTTCAATGCCACTTTCATCTTGATTTTTAGCAAAGCTACAGTAGTGCTGATGTTTTGCAGGGCCTTTTTTGTCTTGTACAGTGCCGCATTCCTTGCAGATCCTAAAACCTGGGCGCTCTAACTCCTTACCAGCGATGTAAAAGGTTAAGTCAGTAGAGCCCGTACTTTCACCAAAATTCATTTCAATAAATTTTGCTTTTTTAACGAATTCAAAACCAAAAGGTCGATCTTCGTTTTCAAAAGCATATGCAAGTTCCACATCCTGCGGATCAACATCCACGAGCATCTGCTTATTAAAGAATAATGGTTCACGTGTTTCACTATCATCAGATAGCATCGCCTTAGATTTCAATGTATTGGCATATACTTGAACAAGCTTTAATACTCGGAACTGCTGCCTTACATCTGCCCATTGAATATCACCACAACGGGGACAACTTGATGCCGTGACCGTTGAACCCACCGTCTCATGATAACTACAGCTTGGGCACATTCGCATCATTTCAATGGCTTTACCCTTTGCTGTTTCGATACGGGTAATCTCAACCTTGTGATGAGACGCATAGAAAATACTATTCGGTGCCAATTCGCTAATCGCTGCATGAGCTGGTCGTGTATATTCATACTCTTCGGAATGATACGGTGAAGCACTCGAGGGATCTGAAGACTTTCTAAAAATGACAGACTTTAATGTCGTACCTTCCTCAGGGAAAGCATAGTTAGGGAGTAAGCCTTCATCTGTTAGAAAATTAAATGTCGCTTTGCTATAAATATTACGCTTCAGTCGTGAGACACCTGTAATTTCTTGATGAAGTTCATCTAACTTTTCCTTTTTCTCATCATCATCTGGTAATGCTTCGGTTTTCTTTAACGTTTTTTCTAATGCATTCTTCTGCTCATTTAAACGGTTGATTTCCTCTGCCAACTCTTTAATTCGATTAATCAAAACCCATTCAATTTGCTCTTCTTCAGCATCATGATTGATAATAACTTTTTTGAGTCGCTCACGATTATCTGCACTCATTGTAGGAGGCAGTAATTCACTAAACTCATCCCATAAACGATCACGATTGGTTCGTATGTATTCAATTAAAGTGTATGGGAAACGGTCTGTATTATTGGTTTTGACTGCACCAATGACCAATTGCATGGTCTCTGGAATACTTTGTTTACCTTGTTCTGCTCGTCCCCAGTCATCAAAACAGTACGCAAATAATTGTCGTTTCAACACCATGGATGCTTCTAAGAAAATTGCAGGTGGCTCAACATTGCCCGCCATCATTTGCAATGGATTTGCATAAAAATACAAATCATGTGGTTGTCCATTGGCAACCGTTAACGCCACAGAATTACCCGTCGAACGTCCAGCTCGACCAATACGCTGCAAATAGCTTGCCTGTGATGGTGGTACTGAAGCCAAAATCACCGATGATAGATCACCAATATCAATACCCATTTCCAATGTCGGTGTCGCAGACAATAGGTTTTCAAACCATGGCTTACGTTCACCTGATTTTTCTTTGGCTTTGAACTGATTTTCAATTTTTTCACGTAATGAACGTGACAATAAACCGGTATGCTCATGCCCAATTACACGGTTAATTTGTCCATGCAAGTAGAAATGTCGATAAAAATTATTTAATGATCGGTGATCTTTTTTCCAAACATACATCCGCGAGTTGTTCTTCACGTTTAACTGCAATGATGGAAGATCTTCAATCTCATCATCCCATTGCTGTGGAACATTCAGCTCACCATGGCCTTGGGATAGATCTAAACTATCTGAAGCACGTAAGGTGAACGTGCTGAGCTGATGAGTAACAAATAGTTTTTGCGGATTTAAGCCCCAAACTCGTGCATCTTTGGTTTTAATCACCCGTCCAACAACCAAGTCCACGCTTTGCAATGCTTTTAAGCAATATTCAAACAAATTGCTATAAAAGTCTTTAGCCACCAGTTGTTCTGTATGTACAACCAAAGTCAGCCACTTTTCATACCAGCTCTGACCTTTTTTAAGTGTAATACTTTCAAAATTCTTACATTTATCACTTGCAGGAAATACAGGTAGTTGCGAGTGTGAACCAAAAGTTGGTAAGGTCTTGTCATTGGTTAAAATATAATAATCACCGCCACGCTCGACATACCCCTCTAAGAGTTGATGATAGATCGCACCTTGGTTACGTAACCTTAGGCAGATGCCCCACAGTACTTGTTGCGCTTGTTTTTCAGACAGCTCATATCCCAAGTGATTAAGTGCATCATCTTTTAATTGATTCGCTGCTTGATGAACTAAAGTTGCTTCCCAATACAGAGTTGCCACCCCCGTACGGCGTAAAGAACGCCCAGTTTGGCTTTTAATACCTAACTCGTGCAGTGCTTCCCATGCAAGACGACGTTTAATATCTGCCAATAATTGAGCAAGTTGAGGGTTTTTACCCTCTTTCATATCAATATACGTTTCACGAGACTCTAAATTAGGCGCAATAAATTCAGTAATGAATTTTTCATGGGTCCAGCCATTTGGGTTTTTCTCATTCAGTTCATAATCTTCAAACCAATGTTCCACAAAGTCTAAATAAGGCACCGTGCCATTCTTAGAAATATATTGTGCCATCCCTGTTCTAAGGTTCATCTCCCAAGTGCGTGCACTATAAAAACCAGCTCGATGGGTCGCATCTTGGACAGAGTCAGAAAAAGCGATGACTTTTTTATCTTGATTGAGTTGATTTGAAAACAGTTGGTTAATCGCAACTGAAGTTAAACTGGCCGCCTGAGAACCAAAAATGATCAGCGAGTTACGGGATTGACAAGATGGGCACGTCCGTTCTTTTTTTGTGGTATTTACACCTTTTTCTTGAACTTCTTTGATCTCAGCACTTTCTACAACGCAAACAACGTTTTTAGAGCCACATTTATTACACTGATCTGCTTTCACCGCACTTTGGTGACAACATTCACCACATAAATAACTCACCACACCCGTAACATCATGACACTGTTCAGGAGCAATCGGCATCAGATATTTGGCCTGTACATCGTTTTTAAAGAAACGGTTATACAATTTACGTAGGTCCGTTTCAATTTGGGTATCACCCATCTTCTCTGCCGCTAGCCAAGACGTTGCATGACATTCTGAACATTGCAGAACAGGTAGAACCACTTGGTCTTTTTGTTTTTTTAAATCGTCATGAAAATGTAAATGTACATGCTCAGGGTCTTTATTTACCGTGGCGACAATACGGCGCAGCTCTCGAATCCAGGCTTGAAATCTTAAAGAAACAAAGGGTTGTCCTGGGTAATCTTTACCACGTGCATGAGACACCAATGCCAACAATGACATCAGAATATACTCAGAGTAAGGTCTGAGACTTGGTGGTAATGTTCTCGCCTCAGGGACTAAACTTGAAAATGGTGTCAGCGTTTGTGCATCATTCAACAGTTTTAGGAAGAATGCATGGCTTTTTAACTTTAAGCCTAATTCTTGGCGGGATTGCATATCACTAGAATCGAGGTCAAAACCGCCATCTGTTGCTTTACCAAAGAAGAACCACGCCTGATGCTTTAAATACTCCTCTTCCGATTCAAATTGCTGTTGGTTTAACAGCTTTGGATCAAAGTCATAAGAGATGCTGTAATACTCAATGGGCGCTTGGAACTCAGCTGGGCTGACCCGTGTTTCACCAATAATACTGTCTGCTGTAAAGTCCGCATCGAAGATTTTCGAAACAAAATCGAGTAAATCCCCTTTGCTTTCTTCAGAGCCAATAGTTGCAGAAGTCCCCACCGTGACCAAGTGATTCTTTGGTGTTTTTAAATGTGCTTTTAGACGCCGAATCAACATCGCTAAATCAGAACCTTGTGCACCATCAAAGGTATGTAATTCATCGACAACTAAATACTTTAAAGTGTCTGATTTGTTTTGCACCCAAAGACTTTGATCTTTAGGACGCATGAGCAAGTAATCCAACATTTTATAGTTGGTTAGCAGAATGTCAGGTGGTGTCTTACGCAAGGTGTCATGGTCGGTAATGACTTGCGTTGCTGACATTTGTTTGGTGCCACTGGCTGCATTATCATCTTGACCGACAAATAGCCCGACATTGACACGATTTTTTAGTTCAGGAGTGTTATGGATGACTTCGGCAAAACGTTTCGCTTGGTCGGTTGCCAAAGCGTTCATTGGGTAAATGATAATGGCTTTAATGCCTTTACCTGCTTGTTCTAAGCAATGATTCAACAATGGATATAAGAAACATTCTGTTTTACCCGACCCCGTGCCTGTAGCCACCAAAGTTGGTTTTGCAGTTTCTCCAACAAGGCGTTGCCATGCTTTTTCCTGATGCGCAAACGGTGAATGTTCCGTTTTAAAGTTTGGGAAAAAGTGACAAGTCGCTTTCGGATTTTTGGCAAAAGGTAGCCCTAAAGAGACATAAGGTCCTTTAAAAAAAGCTTCCCCATTTGCGTCTTTATCAACCAGTGCTTCAAACTTGCCTTTAAAGTGTGGTGTTTCCGTTTCGTAGCCTGTTGTAATAAAACTTTTTAATGCTTGCTCTATATCTTTTGAAATTAAACTCGGAAACATGCTTTACACATCCTCTTGCGCTTTGAATCGTGCCGTAAACACGTCCCACGCTTGTTTATAATCTTCTTCTCGATTTGGTAAATACCATGGACTGGTATAGGTAATGACACGTTCAACAGGTCCACCCGGTTGAGTGTCATCTATAATGGTTCTTAGGATTTTTGTGCCGTCTTTTAGTTTTTGCGCTTCGGTCCACCCCAGTGGTTTAGTTTCTTCTTTGCCACATGGATATTTAATTTTGACAGGTGGATCATTTCGTCCCACAGTACGATCAAGTCCAACACCGACTAGACCTTTTGATGATGTAAAAACTATACGTCCACTTTGGTCATAGTAGGTTTCACGTTCGTACTGTTGCATGACTGGGAATTGCACACGGTAAATGGTGAGCAGTTCTTGCAAAGTCATACCCAATTCCATAGCAACAAGTACATCAATTTCAAGAAGTGCTTGACGGCGTTCAAAGTCTGTACGCAAACCATAACTTCGCTTCCATGTACTATTTAATTCACTAAAGAACTCTTGATTAAGTATTATATTTTCTGAAGTCCATTTATTAAGTGCAAAGACCGTTGAAAATAGCTTAGACCATAATTTTTCATAAGCATTAGTTAAACACACTAGGCCTAATGCTCTAATAATTATCTCAGGTTTTGGTGATCTGTTATAAGGTAAATACTTAGCAACATCCCCTCTTAATGCACTCTTTCCCGTCGCTTTAATATAAAAATCATATGGAATTGAAGCTGTGTAAGCAAAAAAACTAATTAGGATTTTAATATCCTTGAATGCGATAGAAAAAGCTCCATCTATATGACCTACATCAGGTGGAATTATTTGGGAGATTAATGTTCTTTCACCAAAGCTCGATAAGGCTTTTCTATTAATATATCTATAATAGTCTGTTATGGGTTTACTATTGTTTTCACCTTCCTCAATCCAAGTCACATTAGGGGTACGATTCCTATATTTTTCAAATGAGCAGGCTGGTCTATATTTAGTTCTAGGTAAATAATTTTCAGGTAAATTGGTCAAATCAGTACTGTCGTATGCCCGATGAGTATCACAGATAGCTCTTGGGGTTTGATAAAATGGATTAGCCACATAAAAATGTGGACCTGAAATAATCCAATCTATTAATTTTTCTGGAAAAAATACTTCCTTCTTGATAATTCCATCATCTTGTGCTGTAGATTCATTCCAAAATTGTGTATAGAAATAATTGTCCCCTAAATCGTCTAATTTGTTTTTTTGTTTAGAAAATTTTTCTAAAACAGTGGTTAGCTCAATTGCATGTATAGACGGTAGTCTTGCACATAAAGGATGAGTGCCAGGCTCATCATATAGAGAAGCAAATAACCTTAATTGATCTAAACCTATATTTACGATTCTGCTCCTATGACCAGCAATAGACCAATTTTCCTTTTCATCTTTAATTCCGACTACAGCACCACTACCATCGGATTGAAAGCATAAGTCAATAGTTTTTGGAGAAAATATATTTGATATATTATAAAAATTGGGAGTTGTTTTCTCTCGGCCATATATGTTGATACTATATTTTCGAGTATTACCAATAGGAAATAATTTTCTTTCATTCTGAAATTGAAAATGACTTTCTAATCTTGAATAGATTTTTTTTCTGAATTCTCCTCCATTTGGATCATCATATATTCCTTCTTGATGTATATAACCAGAGATTCCTCTTTCTCCAACTAAATACCATGCTAATGGTAAAAAGCATTTGTATAAGTTTGCTTTCTGCCCAACTAAATCTGGATAATTTTGGAAAGCGTTTAAAAATTTTTGAGTCGCTTCTGCCTCTTGTACCCCATCTATCCACAACTTTTCTATTTGTTCATTATTAGAAAATAGTGGTTGTCTTTTTAATTTTATATCTGATGCAGAAAATTCTTTGACTATAAATTGAGGATCTAATTCACCAAAGAAACCTAACTCGTCCCATTGAAGCATTAACCACGGCGGATTCCCCAACATCACATCAAAACCGCCACGGTCAGCAAAAATATCTGCAAATGTCAGTTCCCAATGGAAAAACTTAAACTTATCTGCAAGCTCTTTCACCAGTTGTAAACGTGGATGTTGCTTATAAAGACTTGGTAAATGCAACTCACCTTTCGCTGTTAAAACTTGACTCAGCTTCTCTTCTTGTACCGTTAAGCTGAGTTGATCATCCCCGAACAAATCATGTTGAGGTTTCTCAAAACCCGTTAAAGCGGGTTGTGTTTCTACGACTACTGCATCAAAATCAAAACCACCTTGTTCAGGTTGATGGAAATCATACACTTCACTTTCCAGTACAAGCTTAAGCTCCATCATCCATGTCGCACGGTCAGGCAGTAAATCTGCTTTTTCAATGGGCCAAAACCATAACGCACACCAATAATCCATCACCAATTTCAAACGGTGATACGGCGTCGCAATTGGCGCATCATGGTTAAAAATGCCAGTAGCATGAATTTCATCTTTAGCAGCAGTGGTCGTGGTTTGACCTTTCGATTCATGCCCCCAAATTTTAAATTGATCTTCCGTGCGGGCACGGTCGGCTCTTAAAGTCTGGACATGCTGTGCCCAAAGCTCATCAATCACATCGCTAAATTGTTGTAGCGTTTCAATCTCCCAAGCTTCTAAATTTGATAAAAAGCCTTTACGCCAATTCTTAATCGTTTCAAATTTTTCGGGCCTTAACTCTTTGGCATCACGGTCTGTCACGTTTGCCATATCAGGATCAGGCAATAAGAAATGGTAAACTTCAGTTTTAGCTCGATCTGATTTTTTACGAGCCAAACTTTCAGGTGCTAAACGCTTCGGTGCAAAGTTAAACCATTTATCCGCTTTGACTTTGGTTTTAATCTGCTTCTCGTCATAGACTTGACGGCGTGCACCAATCAGCGAGTTACCGTTAAATAATTGATAGCCAAACCATGGCACCTGATTTGAACCATTAATCGAGTTTAGCCATAAAGACACTTCTGCAAGTTCAACCGCAATCGAGTTTAAA